>JAIRLY010000315.1 GCA_031259075.1 Dysgonamonadaceae bacterium
CTTTGTATTTCAAATCCTTCATTTGTGCGGATTAATATGGTAATTGTACTTCCTTTTTCTACTTGGTTGCCGTTAGGCAGCAAAGTCATGTTGTATCTTATGCCTACTTGTCCTCCTTCATTTGAAGAATAAGTGACGGTTACCATATCTTCCGCATTTGCCTTAGGTATACGGTTTTCTATCCTCTGTTCTCCCGCAGCTTGCAAGCCAAATAAAAGAAGTAAACTAAAAAAAGTAAATAGTTTTTTTTTCATAAAAATAAAAATTAATAGTTAATAAAATTAATATTCTAAAAAGAGGATCGTTCTCATATCCTTTTTTTTAAGTTATATTTATAAAACAAGTTAGAAGTAAAATACACTTAATTTATTTTTTAAAATTCGTAGAATAAAATAATATTTCATTGTAGCTCTGTTTCTTTTCTTTGATTCCGAATAGAATTTATAACACAAGAGTTATAGAAATTCTTTCGATTTAAAATATTAAAAAATGGTATATTTTTTCAAAATATGATTTTAAGCATGTTTTTTAAATATGTTATTTTAAATAAAAATGATATATTTGTATATTTTTTAAATAATATTAAATATGAAAAGAAATTTAATGATGTTGATTTGGATGGCGGTAACAAGTTTTTGTTACCCGCAATCAGGAGAGTGGATGTCTTACGATGATGGTACTTATTTTGGTAAAGTTAGTTTTGATGGTACAAATACGATCTCAACTTATGATATTGCGATTAAGTATACTTCGGAAGATATTCGAACGATTGGATTTACAGAAATCCGTTCTGTAAAAATATATAATGAACTCGCACCTCCTCCAAAGAGTGTGTATATTAAAATATGGAAAGGAACGAATGCTGCAACAGAAGTTGTTTCGAAGCAATACACTCCGGAAGATGGATGGAATGAAATCGCTTTAGATGCTCCATATACAGTGGATGCCTCTCAAGACTTATGGATTGGAGTACGCTACGAATCGATAGTTGCAGCGCATTCTCATGCTTGTATGGATACGAAGTTGAATTATCCGGGAAAAAGTAATTGGAAACGCCCGATTGTAAATGGAATACCGGGTGTATGGATAACGGACGAGAATCAAATCGGCGATTGGAATATTCAGTTCTTTGCAGACGGTTTTCAGGTGCAAGAATCGGAAATTTTGATCAAATCGGCGATTGGACAATCGGAAAATGCTTTGTTTTATCACAATGGAGTTATTTATACATCCAATTGGACAGAAAACGTGGGCCTCCTGCATGGTTATGTATCATCATCGGGAACCGATCTTGTTCTTTCAGAAGAGAAAGAAATAACCGGTTTGCCTCAATTAGAGGGCGCTCCCAATTTTTACGGCTTTGCTTCCGACGGTAAAGTGATTTATGCCGTTAATCAAACGCGATATATTTACGTGATCGACCCTGTTACTTTTAGTTTACAGAAAACAATAGAAACCGCATTTGACGAATATTGGGGAGGTCCGGTTACAATAGCTTACGACGCAGGGTTAGATGGTTTTTGGTGTTCTTTCGTTCATAGAGCGAATGTCGTTTTTATTCGGAAAGATGGAACGCTCACCGATTTAACGTTGGAAGGAAGTTCTAAAGTCATTATGGGATTGACGTACGATGACGTGAGCGCCGGAGGTCCTTATCTGTGGGCGTCTACCGGAGAGCTTCCGGAAGATAATTTCGCTAAAATAGGACGATGGAATTTGCAAACCGGCGTGTTTACCGAAGGCATAAAAGATGTACCGGATATCATGGAAAACGCGGCAAACGAAAATTACATCGGTTCAATTTACTTGTACCAAGATATAAACACAGGAAAACAAGTGTTGGCAGGAGTGCTTGCATCTCAATCCCTTTTGTTCGCGTATGATTTGTATAACACGTTCGATCCGGAATCACCGGCGAAAGTAGACAATTTTTCTTTTACGCCGGAATCATCCGGAGCATTGGAAGCAACCTTGTCTTGGAAAAATCCTGCGAAGAAAATAAACGGAAGCGATCTGAGCAATCTAACGGGAATTAAAATATACAGAGACGATCAATTAGTACATACAGCTTCGGATCCAACGGTCGGCGAAGAACAAAGTTGGACGGATGTGTCAATTCCCGAATCAAAAATATATAGTTATAAAGTCGTTGCGGTCAATAGCGTTGGCGAAGGGGTGCCTGCTATTCGTGCCTCATTCGTTGGTCAGGATATTCCGGGCAAAGTAAGTAATCTGGTTCTTGCAAAAGAAAATAATACAGGTAAATTAACATGGACTGCTCCTGTAAAAGGTGAAAAAGACGGATGGATAAATCAAAACGCTTTGGTTTATAAAATAGTGCGTTTACCGGATGAAATAACGGTTGCCGAAAATATTCAAGGAACAGCTTATACCGACAATACTGTTTCTGTCTTAGACGTATATTCTTATACCGTGACGGCAAAAAATACCGTAGGAGAAAGTCAACCGGTAACTTCAAACGCTATTCCTTTGGGAATCTCAATTCCGGTGCCTTGGCAGGAAACTTTCAGTAAACAAGAAAGATTTACCTTATGGACTATTATTAATGAAAATCAAGATTACGATACATGGGCTTATAATCCGTATAGTGGAGAAGGTTCCGCACAGTGCGCTTCAGCAGAAAATGACGATTGGTTGATTTCTCCGGCGATTGCATTGGAAAGCGGAGAAAAATACAATTTGCGTTGGTCTCACAGTTTAGTTGGAACACAGGAATCGCAAAGCCACTATGAACTATACATAGGTAAGAATGTAACTGTCGAGAGCCAAACGAATCTTTTAGGCTCTTACAATGCGGTGTATACTGAAAATTTTCAGTATGTAGAAAACAATGTAGAAATTACGGTTCCCGAATCCGGAAATTACCATTTTGCATGGTATTGCGATGATAGATCCGGAGAAAGTGGAACAAAAGGTATTTCGATAGATGATATTTCATTGAATTATTTCAACCGGATGGATTTAGCCGCAACAGCTATTACCGGGCCAAACGAAATAAATGCGGAAACCGATACCACATTCATCGTTACGGTGAAAAATAAAGGATTTGTTCCTGCAAGTCAATTTGAAGTCGGTTTATTGGTATATGCAGATGACAATATACCGGATAAAAAAGATGTCATTACCTGTTCGGATGTGTTGAATCCCGGAGAACAAAGAGATTTCCGTTTTTCATTCAATTATCAAACGCCGGTTGACGTTATGTTGAAAGCAGCAGTAACGATAGCAAACGACGAAGACGTGTCGAATGATACAACCCGTCTCCATTCCTTAAAAATATATCCTAAAGGAAGTGAAAAAGTATCTATCGGTGATTTTAGCTCAATTATATATCAACAGCTTACTCCTTTCAATTGTTTTTATGAAAAGAATGCGGCTCAATCGCTCTATTATGAAGAAGAAATAGGAGCACAGGGCGTTATCAATGCATTGGAATATTATTATTCGGCTCAACCCGGAGAATCAGTGCACAATAAGCCGGTTCAAATTTACATGGCAATTACTCAAGAGGAGGATTTGTACGAAGGATGGATTATAAAAGATACGGTTTTAGTTTACGACGGTTTTCTCAATTTACCCGATAATAAACAAAGCGTGACGATTTTTCTTCAAAAACCGTTTGTATATACCGGCGGAAATTTGATGATTTATACGGTAAGTTCGGATACAAAATCGTATTATCCATATACGCAATTTCAATGCACGAGCAACGATCGTTTCCGGTCGCGTGTAATTGCCGACCGTTATACTCCTTTCAATTTTACTCAAACCGGTCGTGTATTAGGCCTTGTCGCTAATATATCTCTGATAATGAATAAAAAAGGCGCTTCGCTGAATGGAACTGTTACCGACAGCAATCAAAATCCGGTAGCCAATGCAACCGTAACATTGGATGAGAAATCGTGGAAAACGACTACAGACGCCAATGGCCGATACGAGTTTGCCTTTGTACCTGAAAATACGGCGTGTACGGTTATTGCATCGAAAGCCGGCTACAGACGGGATGTGCAAACCGGCACAATGTCGGAAACCGATCTCGTTTTTGATTTTGCGTTGACTGCCTGCGAAGTCAATCCGGTAAGGAATCTGGATGAAATATCCCTCATACCGGGATGGGACAGTGGAAAGTATTCTTATTTGTCGTGGGAGCAACCCGACGATATGGAAGGAAATTCAGTGACGGCTTACCAAGTCTATATAAATAGCGAATTGAAAGCAAAATTACCGGCGGATGTGTTTTCATACCTTAATGCAGTCTCGCAGGGCAATTACGTTTACGAAGTTTCTGCTGTATGGAGTTCCGGATGCGAGTCTATAACGCTTGCCAAAAACGTTGAAGTGCTCCCCGATACGGTTATTACGGAATATCCGTTTCTCGAAAGTTTTGAATCCGGACAAATCGCTACTTTCTGGCAGGAAAAACACTTGCAAAATAATTCGAATTGGGAAATTATATCCGAGAAATCAGATGCGGAATCCTCTTTCACGGCTCATAGCGGACAATACTTCGCTGTGTTTTGTGATGACGACCATTATATGAGTACCACTCGTTTGATAACTCCTCAATTTGATTTTAGCGATTTGCCGGAACCGTATTTGAGTTTTTGGCATATCCAAGCCGTTCAGCATTTTATCGACAGAGATATTTTAACGGTTAGTTACAAAAACACCCCGGAAGGAAAGTGGAAAAAATTAATAGAATATGATGAGGATATCGAATCGTGGAAAAAAGAGGTGATAAAGTTACCCGAACCAAGCGCTACTTATCGGATTGCTTTTGAAAGCATTGCAAAGTTTGGTTATGGTGTGATGCTGGATGATGTAAAAGTATCGGATGTAAATGGAACCAATGCAATTCCTTCCGTTGGGAAAGACGGATCGCCGACTGTTGCCGTTTTTCCGAATCCGGCGAATACAACGCTGACTGTGAGAGGAGAAAATATCAAGCAAGCGGAGATCTACAACATTTTAGGACAAATTGTAGAAACGATTCCATTTCAAGGAGAGAAACGACGGGATATTAACGTAATAAATTATGAATCAGGATTTTACTTAGTAAAAATATATGATTTGAACGGTAAATCCGGCGCCCATCGAATCCTTATTCAAGGCGCTCGATAAACAATACACGGCATAGCTGTCGGAGCAAAAATCGCAAGGGTGGAGAATTTCCACCCTTGTTTATAACGGCCATATCTTTTTCCCCGCTCTTTCCTAATCGAAAGATCAGCAACAAGGAAAATTTACAAATTACCTAATAACCTGAGTTTTGAATGAGAAGATTTGTAAAAAAAATTAACTTTTTATTTTTTATTTCAAAAAATCTCACTATTTTTGCTCGGTTTTTAAATAAAATTTTCAGAAAGAAACAGACAGTATTTTAATTTTATATATTTCATAAAAAGCGTTAGCTTATATTCTTGTGATAGAAATCTAGACCATTTCAGTTATAGCAAGAATAAGTAAACGTTCACGTAGATGCGTGGGCTTAACTTATTTGCTATAACGGGTAGTCTAGAACCTCTATCACGAATAAAGTTAAAAGTCCCACGCTTCGTATTTTTAAACCGCTTCTCTCCGGGACCTGAAAGCGAACTAAGAACTAAGAGTTAAGAACTAAGAACTAAAAGTTAAAAACTAAAAGTTATGAGTTAAGAATTGATTTTACCCTCTATATCATTATGTTTATTCCGGTCGAAGGTAAAGACAACTATTCGAATCAAAAGAATCATTTTTCTCATCGTTTAATAAAAGCCGGTTGTCTTTACCGGAGACGGAATTGAGAACTAAGAATTAAGAATGGAAAATAGAGAATGGAGAAAAAAGCGAAGCCCTTTCAGGGCGATAATCAATAGCGATGGGCGTTGTCGGGTTGTATTGGGAAGAACATATTGTCTTCTGTCCCGTCAGGGACAGCATGTTGGTAGAAAACGGGGTTTATTTTCACCGTTGCCCGTCCCATCAGGGACGGAATGTGTAGAGGATCAATCGAATCATATTCTGTCCCTGACTTCAAGAACTAAGAGTTAAGAATGGAAAATAGATAAAGGAAAGCCGGAGGCTTTCAATATGAATAACCCCCAATGAAGCGAAGCGATTGGGGGACAAACAAAAAAACAGCGACGCTTTCAACCCCGAAGCGGGTTGAACAAATAAAAAGAAACAGAATTATAAATAACATTACTAAATTTTTATTAAACATGAAACAAAAAATGATTTATTTAGCGCTGACGCTCTGGACAATGAGCGCAGCAAGTGTAAACGCACAAGTGACAATCGGAACGGATGCAGATCCTGATCCTTCTGCTATTCTGGATTTGAACACAACTGATAAAGGCTTGTTACTACCTCGAATAGCATTACTTTCCACAGGTAAAGCTTTTCCACTCATATCACATGTGGAAGGTATGACGGTGTATAATACTGCCGTATCCGGCTATGGAACAACGGCTGTCACTCCGGGTATTTATTTTAACAACGGAAGTAAGTGGGTACGCATGGGTGAAGAAATTGCATCCAACGCTCCTAAAATCGAAACTCAACCGGAACGTTTTACTTTTAGCCGTTTACAGGATAATAATGGAGATCCTAACGGCCCCGCTTCATTCTCAACAACATTAACGATAAGCGCTACCGGAAGTAACTTGAAATATCAATGGTATCAAAAACCGAAGAACACAAATGGAAAGGGAATTGCAATCGATGGTGCAACTAATGCTTCTTATACCGTTGAGATTTCTTCTCCGGGTCTTGCCAATTGGGGATTGTACTCCTATTATTGCGTCGTATCCAACAGTTATGGCAGTGTCTATTCTAATCCTGCCGAAGTTGCTCTTGGTTGTGGCGCCAAATCGGGAAATGTAGGCTGGAGAAGTTTTATGTGTTTTAATTTGGGCGCCGATACTTCTCTTGATCCGTTTACATACACAAGTATAGATGATACAACAAGTCATGATAGTAAAGGATGGATATTTCAATGGGGGCGTATAGCCGATGGTCACCAGTGGCGTTCTGCTCCCAAAACGACTTCAACAGATGCATATTCAGGTCCTTTTGATGGTAATGGGCAAATTCCGCCTACAGAAACGGATTATTATGGAAAAGTGATTAATTCGGGTAATAATCAAGGTAATAACAATTATGATTGGCGGTTCCCACATGATGATACTTTATGGGGTGAATTAAAGACAAATGCAGATCCATGCCCTTCCGGCTGGCGTGTTCCTTCGCTAAGAGAGATGAACTCTTGTTTAGGTTTTGGGAATCTTCATATAGGAAATCTTTACGGAATCCGTCATCATAGCGATAAAGTCACCTTTGGATTTAATAACAATGGAAGCGATATTGTTACACTTCTATTTGGGTTTGCTTACAATGGAAATCTGGGCTATTATTGGGAATCAACAGGGGATGCCCCGGTCCCGGTAAGAAGCTACATGTTAACATTGTCCAGTGGCAGTTACAATGCGACTGCTTATAGTGGTCGATCTTCTCGATACTCCGTACGTTGTATTAATGATTAATAGTGATTGATTATTTTTCAGTATTTCAGGGAGCGCTTAAGTATTCTTGGTAGTGGGTTGAATTGACTGAAAAAGGATTTTATTCTTACATAAGCAGCTAATTATAAATATATTATCAAATAATATAAAAAAATCAACTAATTTAAGACACTACCAAAACATTGAGAGAAGTTGTCCTGTTTTTTTAGACAACTTCTCTAAACTAAAGCATATACGATATTGAACCGTTATGATAGTGTTTTTAAACACCTTTACTTCTTCCGGCAGTTTCCGAATTCTAAACATTTGAGCCAAAAATTAAGCCTGCTAATCGGCACATTTATTTATGAGTAAAAAGGCAAGCGTCCCCTGCGGAAGAAACAAAACCAATTTACTGTTGCCGGTAGTATTGTCCATAATCAAATCCAAAACCGCCAATCAGTTGGAACTGTTCGTGCCTTCGACCAGTATCCAACCAAAACACAGTCGGCCCTCTTAGTAAAAGAACCAACATCAACTCACTCATTTTTCTCATCGTTTTAAAAAAATTAAATTAACTACCATGCTTCTAAAAGAACCATCCTATTTAATTTTAATTAAATATCAGCCTTTTTGTTAAAATTTCAGTTGTAAATAAAAAACCAAAACAATAAAAATGTTTCATACGTACAATACAACCCGGAAAAAAGGTTTTCCTTTCGTTGAAAATACAATTTTCTTTCATTTTTATCCAATCTTTTTTAAAGATCTTTCATAGTTTTTAATTTACGTTGCAAATATACACAAAGATTTTAATATATCAAATATCGGTTAAAATCTTTTCATGGCAACGTACCATAAGCGGATATTTTTTTTTAGATATCTAAGGTGTTAATGCAAAAAGTTGGTTTTTAGAGGTTTGAAAAAGAATTTTTTATATTGTTCTTCTATAGAAAACTTTTTTTCATATCACGTGCTTGGAAATCGCATGATTTTCGTGTAATTTTGCGATTCAAATCGGTTAACAACAATGCTGTATATGAATACAAAAAAAGTTCTCAAGCAATCTGTTCCACATCTGGGTGTTTTTGTTTTTTTCTTTTTGATTGTTTTAATTTACTTTTATCCCGCTTTTGATGGAAAAATCTTGCAACAAGGCGATATAAATCAATTCAAGGGAATGTCTCGGGAATTACTGGAATATGACAAACCATCGGGTTGGACAGGTTCCATGTTTTGCGGAATGCCAAGTTATCATATTACCGGTTACCAAACTGGAATTGATTTCATAGCTTGGATAAAAGCACACATATTAGGGGCTGTACAGGAAGAAACTGCCGGACCTGTCTTAATGTTATTGATTACTGCCTATATTCTCTTTTTAATTATGGGTGCTCCTTGGTGGCTTGCCGCCGTGGGCGCTATAGCAACCGGATTTTCGTCCTATAATATCATTATCATCGTGGCCGGACATGTAACTAAAGCTTGGACTTTGTCGTTTGTTCCTCTGGTATTATCCGGAATGTTTCTGATATTTAAACGAAAATATATGTCCGGATTTTCGATATTTGCACTGGGATTGGCTTGGTTGATCATAGCCAATCATTTGCAGATTACTTATTATGCGGCTATTTTCTGTTTCCTTTTATATTTAGGTTTTTTGGTCGACCGAATTTTCAATAAAGAATGGAAACAACTATGTAAAGTAACCGGAATATTAACGGTTGGCGTGGTTATAGCAGTCCTTGCCAATCTTTCTAACTTATACATTAATTATGAATCGGGCAACGAAAGTATACGGGGAAAATCCGAGCTTACTTCCGGCAGTGATGCCGAATTGCCGGCTACGAACGGGCTGGATAAAGATTATGTATTTGCGTGGAGTTACGGTAAAGCAGAAACGCTTTCTTTGTTGATACCCAATGTAATGGGCGGTAACTCCGGCGGTTTTTTAGGGAAAGATTCTCATTTATATAAAGAATTGAAAGCGCACGGGGCGCAAGTAACAAAAGACATTCAAACCTACACCTATTGGGGAGACAAACCTTTTACATCAGGCCCCGTTTATTTTGGCGCAATTATTTGCTTCCTGTTTTTATTTGCATTTTTTATTGTTCCGAAAAATTTCAAGTGGTGGTTATTGGGAATTACAATTTTATTTATGGCGCTGGCATGGGGAAAAAATCTGGCATGGTTCAACGATTTCATGTATTATCATTTTCCTTTGTACAGTAAATTCCGTACGGTAGAAATGGCGTTGGTAATTCCTGCTTTTACTTTTCCAATCTTAGCTGTAATGGCTTTAAAAGAATTGATAAACAATAAAACAGAATCTTTTGTATTAAAAAAATCCCTGAATTGGTCTGCCGGAGTAACTGCCGGAATTTGCTTGATTTTGTGGGTAATTCCGGACGTATTTTTCTCTTTCGAATCCCTTTCCGACGCTCAATACGGAATGCCGGACTGGTATATTTACGCATTAAAAGAAGACCGGAAAGTATTGTTGCGGTCGGATGCCTTACGTTCCTTAATTTTCATTGGATTGGCTGCCGGTTTGATATGGGTTTATATTCGGTCTAAAAATCGCAAAAAAATAATCCCTTACTTGATCGCCGGATTATTTATTTTGATTTTATGTGATTTATGGCAAGTGGACAAACGCTATTTGAATGTCGATAATTTTGTCGGTAAGAAAAAGTACGATGAACAACTTTTCTCTAAGTCAACAGCCGACAATTTCATTTTACAGGATACTTCTTTTTCTTACAGGGTATTGAATTTGAATAATCCGTTTCAGGAAGCCCGGACTTCTTATTACCATAAATCTATTGGTGGCTACCATGCCGCTAAATTAGGGCGGTATCAAAATTTGATTGACCGGCGGTTGTCGAAAGAGATAAATTCTATTATTGCTTCTTTCGGTACGGCGACAGCGATTGAAGATCTGAATAAAACGCTCGAAAACTGTCCTTCTTTGAATATGCTGAACGCAAAATACATCATTTTCAATCCGGAACAACCCCCATTGGTCAATCCCTATGTGAATGGAAATGCGTGGTTTGTAAATTCTTATCGGTTTGTAAATTCACCCGATGAAGAAATTGAAGCTTTGGAGACGCTTCAGCCTAAAACGGAGGCTGTCTTCGACAAAATTTTCGAAAGCAATATCCAATCGTTGAGAATTATCCCCGACGAAAAGGCACGTCTGGAAATGACGGCATATTATCCGAATAAGGTCATATACCAATCATCTTCTTCGCAGGAAGGATTGGCCGTTTTTTCGGAAGTATATTATAAAAACGGCTGGAAAGCATTTATCGATGGCAAACAAACGCCGATCAGTCGGGCGGACTGGATTTTAAGAGCAATAACGATTCCTGCCGGTGATCATCAAATCGAATTTATTTTTGACCCAGATGATGTTCGTCTTTGCGGAGTGGTTTCAACAATCTTTTCCGGATTACTTTTGTTGTTGATAATTGTTTCTCTCGCCGGAATGGTGTGGAAAAAAGAAAATAAGTAAAATGAAAGGATCGGTTCGTTTCTCTGTGATTATATGTACATATAACCGTGCTAAATATCTTTCGGCAACTTTGGAGAGTGTTATACAACAAAAGTTTCCTCCGGAAAAGTTTGAAATAATTATAGTAGATAATAACAGTGTTGATGCTACGGAAGAAGTTTGCCGAAGATTTATTAATCAATACAAAAACTTTTCTGTTCATTATTTCAAAGAAATCAGGCAGGGGATTTCGTACGGAAGAAACAAAGGGATTGAAGAAGCGTCGGGAGAATTTATAGCATTTATTGACGACGATGAAACGGTAGAGCCGGATTATTTACAAAATTTGGATACGTTCTTTTGCGATTATCCTCAAGCCGAATTGAGCGGAGGGCCTGTTGTTCCGGTATATGAAACACCTCCGCCTGATTGGTTGTCTCCTTTCACGATGCGTTTAATAACAGGAGCTTATGATAAAGGAGGGAAAATAAAAATAGTGGGAGCTAAAGATTATCCCGGAACCGGCCATGCAACTTTTAAAAGGGAACTGTTTTTTAAATATGGAGAATTTAATACGAATTTAGGCCGGAAAGGAACATCGTTGTTGGGGGGTGAGGATAAGGATTTCTTTCTGCGCTTAATTCGGAACGGCGTAAATTGCTACTATTTGCCTTCCGCCAAAATCTATCACCACATTCCCGCAAGTAAGTTAAGCGAAGATTTTTTCAACCGTTTGACCTGTGCCATCGGGAAAAGCGAACGTATACGCACGTTATCTCTTTCCAAATTAACTTACTGTAAAAGAATAGGCTCTGAAGCAATCAAATGGGCGGCCGGTATACTCTTGTTTTTCTATTATGCCTTTACGTTTCGATTTCCGAAAGGGAAAAAATTGATAAAATTCCGTTACAATGTTACCAAAGGTCTGATAAATGGCGATTAAAATCCGAACATTTTATTTAAAAAGATGACTTTTTGTACGCGATATCTTTGTTCCTAATCGGAAGACAAAGTTTAAGAATCTCTTTCAGATGTAACAAGTATTTTCTATGGTGCATTTCAAATGCTTTCGAATTTTCTTTCTCGCTTGTACAAATATCTATAAAAATGAACAATATTCCATTTCTCATGATTGATTATTACTGTTACTTTGTATTCTGAAAACAAGTACCTGATTAAGGATGAAAAAAATATTATTCTTTCTTTTGTTGTTTCCTGCAATCGTTTTTTCGCAGGAGACTATTGATTTATCCGGCGTTTGGCGCTTTGCCATCGACCGGAACGACGTTGGGATTACTCAGAAATGGTATGCTCAATCATTGGAAGATCACATCAAACTTCCCGGCTCTATGCTCCAAAACCGGAAGGGCAATTCGGTAACGGCGCAAACTCAGTGGACGGGAAGTTTGTTTGACAGTACTTATTATTACAGTCCGGCGATGGAGAAATACCGGCAGCCGGGAAATATTAAGTTTCCTTTCTTTTTGACGCCCGATTTTCATTATACCGGCGCTGCTTGGTATCAAACAACGGTAACTGTTCCTGAAAATTGGAAAGGTAAAACGGTTCAATTGTTTTTGGAACGTCCTCATATAGAGACCACCGTATGGGTCGATTCGATGCAAGCGGGAGATGCGCAATACAGTTTGTGCGTGCCGCATTTGTATGATTTGACGTCTTTCCTGCAAGCAGGCCAATCGCATACTATCTCCGTCAGGGTAGACAATACGATCAAAAAACAGTACAATCCGGGAATTGATTCTCACAGCATTACCGACCAGACACAAGGAAATTGGAACGGTATTGCAGGTAAAATTAATCTGATCGCTATCCCTCCGGTTCATATAGAAGCCATTCAAGTGTATCCCAATGTGGATGAGAAAACGGCGCGTGTAGCGATTACTGTTGAAAATACGACCGCTCAATCTGTTGCCGCTAAGATTACTTTATCAGCCGAAAGTTTTAATTCGGAACAACAGCGTCGTATTCCCGGCATTTCGTCTGCTTTCGTATCGAAAAAAGGAAAAACCACTCTGGACATGACGCTCAACATGGGAGAGGAAATGCTTACGTGGGACGAGTTTGAACCTGCTTTATACAAATTGAAAGCAACTGTTTCTTACGAAAATCAAATTTCTTCTAAAGAAGTTCAATTCGGTATGCGTGAAATTAAGATTGACGGAAAATGGTTTTACATCAATGGGAGGAAGATCATGTTGCGGGGAACCGTTGAAAATTGCAACTTTCCGCTGACCGGTTATGCTCCGATGGATGTCGATTCTTGGTTGAAAGTGTTTAAAATCTGCCGCAATCACGGACTGAATCATGTTCGTTTCCATTCCTTTTGCCCGCCCGAAGCGGCTTTTATCGCAGCTGATATTACAGGGATATACTTGCAACCGGAAGGGCCGAGTTGGCCGAATCATGGCGTAGCGTTGGGGCGTGGAATGGCTATTGATACTTTCTTGTTGCAGGAAACCCAGGCGATGAATCGATTTTACGGCAATTACGCTTCTTTTTGTATGTTGGCTTGCGGAAATGAACCGGCAGGTGATTGGGTGCCCTGGGTAAGCCGCTTTGTAGAATATTGGGAGAAAAACGATTCACGGAAAGTATATACCGGTGCATCGGTCGGAGGAAGTTGGGCTTGGCAACCCCGAAGTCAATACCATGTTAAAGCCGGCGCGCGCGGTTTGACATGGAATACCCATCCTGAAACCGTTTCGGATTATCGAAACCGGATTGATACGGTAAAGCAACCTTACATCTCGCACGAAACCGGTCAATGGTGCGCATTTCCTAATTTTGCCGAAATAAAAAAATATACCGGCGTTTACAAAGCTCACAATTTTGAGATTTTTAGGGATTTGTTAGAAGAAAACAACATGGGGACGCTGGCTTATGATTTTCATTTGGCGTCCGGAAAATTGCAAGCGCTCTGTTATAAGCACGAAATAGAAAAAACGTTGCGAACACCGGATTATGCAGGCTTTCAATTGTTGGCATTAAACGACTATTCCGGACAAGGAAGCGCTCTTGTTGGAATTTTAGACGTGTTTTGGGAAGAAAAACCCTATATTCGTGCGGATCAATTCCGACGGTTTTGTAACGAAACGGTTCCTTTGACTCGTATGAATAAATTCATTTTCAAAAATACCGAATCTTTCAACGCCCAAGTCGAAGTGTATCATTTTGGTCAAAAGCCGTTGAAACAAGCGCTGTTGGAATGGAAAATCACCGGCGACAAAGGAGTGATTGTGGATAAAGGGGCTTTCGTCCCAACGGATATTCCGATAGGTAACTGTTTTGAAATCGGAATAATTAGTGCTTCGCTGGAAAAAATAACCAAAGCTTGTTGCCTGAACTTGGAAGTGAAAATTGCCGGAACTTCTTTTATTAACGATTGGGACTTTTGGGTTTATCCCGAAATCGTATTGCCGGATAAAGGGAACGTATTGATTACGGATACATTGGATGATGAAGCGATCCGAACCTTGGAACAGGGAGGCAACGTATTAATCTTAGCTGCCGGAAAAATCCGGTACGGAAAAGAAATACGACAACAATTGACGCCCGTATTCTGGAATACTTCTTGGTTCAAAATGCGGCCTCCGCACACTACCGGATTGTTGATCAATTCGCATCATCCCGTATTTAACGATTTTCCTACTCAATACCATAGCAATCTGCAATGGGCGGATTTGGTACATAATGCCCAAGTGATGCTATTCACCGAATTTCCTGAAGAATTTCAACCCTTAGTTCAAAACATCCATACCTGGTTTATTAGTAAAAAAACAGGCTCTTTGTTTGAAGCCAAAACAGGAAAGGGAAAGCTGGTAATGACAAGTCTGGATTTACAAACCGACTTGGAGAAGCGATTGGTCGCTCGTCAATTGTTATCCGGTATTTTAGATTACATGAACTCTTCTGAATTCCAACCGGAATCGACAGTCGCCATAGAACGGATTGCTGATTTGTTTACGAAAAACAGTGAAACGAAAACATATTTTACGAAAGATGCACCGGATGAAATTGCCGAGCGGCAAATGGAACGTTTAGACAGAGGACTTGTCGCTGTAAAAACAACAGACGGTGTGTTCTTGAGTTGGCGTCTGTTGGGATATGAAAATCCGAAAGTAACATTTAATATCTATCGCAATGGTACGCTATTGAACGATAAACCTGTTGCCGGAGCTACAAATTGGACGGATAGAAATGGTACTGTCTCGGATGAATATGAAGTAAAGGCAATAAATGATCGTTCCGGAGCGGAAACATCCGCGAAGGTTAAACCATGGGAACATCCGTATAAGATTATCCAAATGAATCGTCCGGAAGCGACGGGCGAAATAGCTTATCTGCCTAACGATTGCAGCGCCGGTGATTTGGACGGCGACGGCGAATATGAAATTATTGTCAAGTGGAATGCCCGGTCTCACGATAATTCGCACGATGGAATCACCGACAATGTTTTTCTTGACGCCTACAAAACGGATGGAACGCAACTTTGGCGAATCGATTTGGGTAAAAATATCCGTGCGGGCGCACATTATACTCAATTTATGGTTTATGACCTCGATGGTGACGGAATAGCCGAAATTGCATGCAAAACCGCTCCCGGCACGAGAGATGGAAAAGGAAAGCGGATTCTGCTCGGAAACGATGATCCGCAGGCGGATTATCGAAACAACAAAGGTCACATCTTGAACGGACCGGAATATCTCACCGTTTTTAACGGAACTACCGGAGGAGAAATCACGACTATTCCTTATAATCCTCCTCGTGGATCCGATTTGAAACGTACTTGGGGAGATGACGAAGGCAATCGTTCGGATCGTTATCTGGCTTGTATCGCTTATTTAGACGGAATACATCCCTCATTGGTTATGTGCAGAGGATATTATACACGCGCGGTGCTTGTAGCATACGATTTGCGTGACGGAAAACTAAACGAACGTTGGGTGTACGACTCCGGTATCAAGCGAGACATTAAAAATACGGCTTTCGGGCAAGGAAATCACAGTTTAGCTGTTGGAGATGTGGATGGCGATGGATTTGATGAAATCATTTACGGCGGAGCAGCGATTGATCACGATGGAACGTTGTTGTATTCTACCGGTTTAGGTCATGGCGATGCACATCATTTATCGGATTTGGATCCGGATCGTCCGGGATTGGAGTTTTTCGATGTTCATGAAACAAAACCAAGTCCGGCAGGCGTGGAATTACGGGATGCCGCAAGCGGTGAGTTGCTTTTCGGACATCCTACAGCGATAGATGTCGGGCGAGGATTAGCCGCCGATATTGACCCCCTTCACCGGGGATTTGAGTTTTGGAGCATTGCCTCCGATAACGTATATAATATCAAAGGAGAAGTGATTTCTACCAATCGTCCATCCGTGAATTTTCGAATCTACTGGGACGGCGACTTGCAAGATGAATTGTTAAACGGAACTAAGATTACCAAATGGAAGGGTAATGGAAGCGCGTTATTAGTTGATTTCAAAACAGATGGAGCAAGTTCCATTAACGGAACAAAACAAAATCCCAATTTAAGCGCCGATTTGTTTGGCGATTGGCGGGAAGAGGTGATTTATTACAATCGGAAAAACCCCAGCCAACTCCTGATTTTTACGACTGTGATTCCAACCGAACATCGCCTGACAACCTTGATGCACGATTTTATCTATCGCCTAAGTATCGCATGGCAAAATGTTGCTTACAACCAACCGCCACACTTGGGATTTTATATTGGTGACTAATATCCGGCATTTCTTCTTTAATTAGGGTTTGACATGTCTTTTTAGCCCATTGGTTTGGCAGATATAAAAAATATGATTATTTTTGTAAAATGATTATTGTCTATGTCTAAGATAATCAATAAAATTCCAAACATATAATACCTGATTTTTATCACTATGCAAACCAATAACAGGCAAATACATTATTCCAATAGTTATTTTATAATCATCTTTTTAATCAGTATAATCATTTTGTTTGCCGTTTTTTTATCCGGAAGTAAAGATGCGGAAGAAACGGTTAAAGAACAACCGCTTGTTTCGTCTTTAATTGTTTCCGTTCCCATTCCTCAACAGATAAAGTTTTGCAACAAAGAAATTTCCTTAGAACGATTGGATATGAGAGAACGTTTCGACAGGGAAATCAACAGTCTGATTTATTTTCATTCTTCTACCTTATTATTAATAAAAAAAGCAAATCGTTTTTTTCCAATTATTGAACCTGTTCTGAAAAAAAACGGTATTCCCGACGATTTCAAATACTTGTGCGTAATTGAGAGTAATCTGGATACGCGAGCTTATTCTTCTGCTAAAGCAGCCGGTCTATGGCAATTTATAGAATCGACGGCCAAGATCTGCGGACTGGAAATTAGAGAAGGAGTAGACGAACGGTATCATATAGAAAAAGCGACAAAAGCCGCTTGTAAATATTTCAAAGATGCTTACGATCGTTATGGAAATTGGGTAAATGTAGCAGCTTCCTATAATGCCGGAACATCCCGCATTTCTTCGGAAATGCAAAAACAGCAGGAAGAATCGGCTTTGGATTTACTGTTGGTTTCCGAGACTTCCCGTTATGTTTTCCGGATTATGGCGATCAAAGAAATTTTCAGTAATCCGCAGAAATACGGGTTTATCCTGAAAAAAGAAAACTTGTATCCCCAGGTTTCATTGAATTATGTAGAAATATCGACCGATATTCCCGATTGGGCTGTATTTGCTAAAGAACAGGGTATCAGTTATATGCAACTGAAAGAATACAATGTATGGTTACGGGATACTAAATTAACGATGCCCAAAGGAGAAAAGAAAACCTACCGGATTGCAATCCCTAAAAAAGAAGATCTTTACTTCAATAAAAACAATATCAAAGTGCACGATAAGGCGTGGGTTATAGATTATTGAGTTTATCTTCCGAATTTAATGACTTCAGCCACATATTGACGCTCGCATCGCTCGGCATTCGCCAATCGCCCCGGGGCGAAAGATTCACCGAACCCACTTTAGGTCCGTCGGGAAGGCAACTGCGCTTAAATTGCTGACTGAAAAAACGGCGGTAAAACACTTCCATCCATTTCAGAAGAGTAGAATGATCATAATTTTCTTTGAACGCCTGTTTTGCCAGATAAAGAATTTTATCCGGCGTAAAACCGTAGCGCAAGGTATAAAACAAAAAGAAATCGTGTAATTCGTAAGGTCCGATTACATCTTCTGTAAACTGAGTCATTTCTCCTTTGGAATTAGCAGGAAGCAGTTCCGGACTGACCGGAGTATTCAGTACATCGGATAGAACGGTCTGCGAGGCTTTATCCATTTGCGTTTGGGCCGCCCATCGTACTAAATGACGTACCAATGTTTTGGGAATTCCGCTATTCACAGCATACATTGATATATGATCGCCATTGTAAGTGGTCCAGCCTAAAGCCAATTCCGAGAGGTCGCCTGTGCCGACAACGATGCCGTTTAATTGATTGGCTAAATCCATCAGGATTTGTGTACGTTCGCGTGCCTGTGTATTTTCGTACGTCGCATCATGAATATCCGGATCATGGCCAATATCTTTGAAGTGCTGTTCACAAGCAGCCACAATGCTGATTTCCCGTGAATTTATCCCAAGCGATTTCATTAATTGAATTGCATTGGCATACGTGCGGCCGGTCGTTCCATATCCCGGCATAGTAACGCCGTAAATCATTTTCCGCGACAATCCTAATTTATCGGCGGTTTTTACGCATACCAAGAGCGCCAAAGTAGAATCCAATCCTCCGGAAACACCTATCAACAACGATTGAGAATGTGTATGTATCAATCGTTTGGCCAAACCGGACACTTGAATGGAAAAAATCTCTTCGCAACTTTCGTTGTAATTCGCGGCGGTGGGAACAAATGGAGTCGGATTGATTGTCCGGCTCAATTCAAAATTTCCTTTTTCCAAATCAATATCGACGGATACATGCTTGTAATTCTCAACAACCGGTTTGCCGATAAAAGTCGTATTTTTCTTTCGTTCCGAATCCAATAAATCGAAATCAATCTCACTGAAAATCAACTGTTCGTTGAATTGAAAGCGTTTGGATTCAGCCAGTAATTTTCCATTTTCGTAAACATACGCATTTCCGGCATACACCAGATCGGTGGTCGATTCGCCGAAACCGGCTGCAACATATACATAACCGGCCTGACAACGAGCCGATTGCTGATTAATTAATGATTTTACATATTGTTGTTTCCCTGTCAGTTCATTACTGGCCGATAAGTTAAAAATCAATTGAGCGCCCGCCATTGCATGACAGGAACTGGGCGGCGTCACCGACCAGACATCTTCGCAGATTTCTACGGCAAACCGTGCATTTCCAAAACCCAAATCGAATAACAAATTGCTTCCAAAAGAAGTCAAATGGCCGGCATATTCGATCTCAATGACAGGTGATGATAGCGAATATGCTTCAAACCAACGTTTTTCATAAAATTCCGAATAATTGGGAAGATACGTTTTGGGAATTATACCCAAAATACGTCCTCCTTTACAGACAACAGCGCAATTGTATAATTTGGAATGATGTTCAATGGGAGCGCCTGCAATGAAACAAACAGGAAGTTTTGCCGTATCCGCTACCAATTGAGCGATTGCTTTTTCTACTGCCAGAGTTAATGTGTTTTGCAAAAATAAATCTCCGCAGGTATAAGCGCTTATGGATAATTCGGGAAAACAAATGATCCGGATTTTTTGTTTTTCAGCTTGAATGATAAGGTTTTGAATTTGGCGCATATTCCATTCGCAATCAGCCACACGCACTTCGGGGATTGCCGCTGCCACTTTACAAAAACCGAAAGCTTCTTTCCATGCGGTCTTTTCCAAAATCTTTTTCATAAGAAAGTAACTATAATAATTGTCAATTGATATATCAATACTTGAATTTATATACTTTATCCCCGTAATTTGTTGTGTTGAAGTTTATCAACAAAATTCTGTCGCCTTGAGGTTCTCCTAACGCGCCGCTTAGATTGAA
This sequence comes from Dysgonamonadaceae bacterium, assembly GCA_031259075.1. GTDB lineage: Bacteria > Bacteroidota > Bacteroidia > Bacteroidales > Azobacteroidaceae > Azobacteroides. The sequence continues at coordinate 20,036 of JAIRLY010000315.1, forward strand.
AGAAGTGTAAACCGGCGAAGGATATCCGGGTGTATCGTTACCGGCGTCGTGTCGGAAATAAAGTTTTATTTCTTTATCATTCGCTTGCGATTCTTCCATGATTAAAAATATCTTGTGCGGTATGGATTTATATTCTATATAAAAATGAAGATTCAGATAATGGCTTCCGATCCAAGCGCTTTGAAAAGAAACAGGATCGTTTGCATATTTAGCGATCTCTTCTTTTTGAACGATGTCCGGATCTTTCTGAAAAATTTTTGTAGAAGAATGTATTTCAATCTCGCCTTTTGTCTCCTCTGTATATGAAAAAACAAGATAGACTCGATCTCCGGTTTCAAAATCGGCGCTATTTTTCCCGCCGACATTCCGGATTTCTTTTCCTGTATCCAATAAAAAAACATTCTTTTCCGTTGCAGTCACAATTTCGACATAATAAGCCCCCAAACCATAATCGAATGAATCAAGATCGCTACAGGAGAAGAGAAATAATGAAAACAATGAAAGGAATGAAAAGAATACTTTTTTCATTTCTCGCTTTCTCCTTTCGCTTCCAAATGATTTTTGACCGGATTTGCATACATTTCCAATAATTTTTCCGTTAAAAACGGAATGTCTTTATTTTCCAAATCCACTTTTTCCAATTGCTTATTCACGTAATTTTCAAATGTTTGCATATCGCTTTCCGTATATTTTTGAATAAAGAAATCTTTTCCCCAAAGTCTGTCGTATGCAATATAATTACCCGGATAGAATTTATAATTAAGAAATATTTCTTTATCAATGATAGATGCAATTTCCTTTATCCATTCGTTTTTAGATTGCAAGACATTCGGTTTTTCAAGCGCCGGATTGATAGGACGTCCGAATTGGAAATGAATGTTTCCTTTGTATCCGAACAATCCGGTTTGCATACTCAACAGATCATCTTCCGTAGATTTTTTAAATTCAGGATTATCCCGTCTTTGTTGAAATTCTTTTGCTTTCAGATAATCACAAGGGTCGTATTCGTAGGACAGAGAAACCGGAGTAATGTTCAACTCTTTAATATTCGTAAGAAAATCGTTTTTTCCGCCCATAGCCAACATTTTCAAGAGGCTTTCTTGGGTTCTGTCGTTGGAATCTTTGGCTCTTCCTTCTCTTTGTGAAATCCAAACCGATTCTTTCTTTTCCTTAATAGCGAAATGAATATATTTGGAAAGATGGGTTGAAACTTCCAGCATCTGACGGATAGAAACGCCTCTTTTAACGATGAAACTTTTATTTAGCCGGACCAAATCTTCAATCCAGGGACGCAACAATAAATTATCTCCGATGGCTATTTCGATAGTATCATATCCGTTTATGGCCAGCATGGAACATAAAAGGGACGCATCTAAAATAATATCTCTGTGATTGGAAATATGCGTACAGGGCACTCCTTTTTCAATGTTTTCAAAACCGGCACATTCGATAGAAGCCGACGTTTCACCTACCACTTTATAAACTACTTCTTTGATAAGTCTGATTTGAAAATCGTATTTATTTTTGAAAGAACGTAAAAGCGCCGCCACTTTTTCCCAATCTTTTTCAGGAAAGACGATACTTGCAATCCTTTTAAATTCACTGTCTTTCAAAAGACGCTCAATAACAGGAAACACTTCATCATCGTAGTAAGGACGAATATCGTCAAATTCTGCGTTTTTTTCCATTATCTGTTATTTATTTCATTCTCAATAATTTCGGTCAATATGTCTTTCATATCCAAACCGGCGGCTTTTACTTGCTGGGGGATAAAACTCGTAATTGTCATTCCCGGAGTTGTATTTACTTCCAACATTCGGACTTTTCCATCCGGAGAAATGATATAGTCGATACGAATAATTCCTTTCGCAGCTATCCGGTCATAAATCTTTGAAGTCAACGATTGAACTTCTTCCGTCAATTTTTTTGAAATACGGGCCGGCGTGATTTCTTCCACGCTTGCCGGATTGTATTTGGCGTCAAAATCAAAAAAATCATTCTTGCTGACCACTTCCGTAACCGGAAAAACGATTTCCCGTTCTTTTATCTTATAACAACCGCACGTCACTTCTGTTCCGGGTATAAAACTTTCTATGATGACTTCCTTTCCTTCTTCGAACGCAAGAGCGATTGCCGGCTGGAGTTGTTCGATGGATTTGACCTTCGTTGTACCAAAACTGGAGCCGCTATCGTTGGGTTTAACAAATAACGGCAATCCTAATGCGGCAACTATTTCTTCCGGTTTTTTTTTCTCGCCTCTTCTTAAATAAACAGATTTTGCGGTTTCTACTCCAAAACTTTTCAAATATTGGATACAAAAATATTTGTTGAAAGTAAGCGCTGCCGGCAGGACGCCGCAAGAAGAGTAAGGAACATTCAACAGCTCCAAATATCCCTGCAAAATTCCGTTTTCTCCCGGTGTACCGTGAATCGTAATATAAGCAAAATCAAATTTCACATTTTTACTTCCTTTCCGGAAACCAAAATCGCCTTTATTTATCTCTGTTTTTTCTCCATCGTTCAATTGTACATACCATTGTTCTTGAGTAATGACCACGATATATACATTATATTTTTCCTTATCAAGAAAAGAATAAATTCCCTGTGCGCTTTTCAATGAAATGACAACCTCAGAAGAATAACCTCCGGCCACAACGGCAATATTTCTTTTTGTACTTATAGTGAATGTTCTTGACTTTTCCATTTTTCAACTAATTTTTCCATGTCTTCCGGTAACGGACTTTCCAAAAAAATTTCTTTGTTTGTTTTAGGATGAACAAACCCTAACGTTTTAGCGTGTAAAGCCTGTCTCGGACATATTGCAAAGCAATTATGAATAAACTGTTTGTATTTTGTGTGATGATTTCCCTTCAATATTTCATGTCCTCCATAACGTTCGTCGTTGAATAAAACATGGCCGATATGCTTCAGATGTACTCGGATTTGATGTGTCCGTCCGGTTTCCAAACGACATTCAATTAAAGTAACATATCCGAACCTTTCTAAAACTTTGTAATGAGTGACGGCCGGTTTTCCGGATTCTCCTTCCGGGAAAACGGTCATTAACATTTTATCGCGTAAATCGCGACCGATATTTCCTTCAATTCTACCTTCATTCGCTTTCACATTTCCCCAAACCAAAGCCAAGTATTTCCTTTTTGTAGTTTTATTAAAAAATTGCATTCCCAGATGGGTTTTTGCATCGGGATTTTTTGCAATGACAAGCAATCCCGATGTATCTTTATCAATCCGGTGTACCAAACCCAATCGTGGGTCTTTTACGTTGTAATTAGGATTATCTTTTAGATGCCAGGCAATTGCATTAATTAATGTTCCCATATAATTTCCATGTCCCGGATGTACGACCATTCCCGACGGTTTATTTACCACCATCAGCTCTTCATCTTCGTATACGATATTCAAAGGGATATTTTCGGGAATAATCTCCAGTTCCCTGCGAGGATGATCCATTACAACCGAAATGATGTCGTATGGTTTGACTTTATAATTAGACTTGACGGGGTTGTCGTTAACAAGGATAAACCCTGCTTCGGAAGCTTGTTGAATGCGATTTCGCGAAGTTCCGGGAATCCGGTCAACCAAGAATCGATCCACTCGCAACAAGGTTTGCCCCTTATCGACTACGAAATGGAAGTGTTCATATAATTCATCTTCGCTGTAATCTTCTATATTTTCCCTGAATATTTCCATGATGTCTCATTAAAACCAAGATTCTTCCGAATCGTTATCCAATAGTATTTCATCTTCTTCGGGAAAAGGAGTTTCCTCTTGACCGGAACTCACCAAAAGAATGAGCGGAACGTCTGCCGGAATACGATCGCCGCCGGTTACGGTTTGGCCGCCGGTCTCCAAACCTAAAACCAAATCTTGAAAAGCGCCCGGAACAATTCGTATATTTACCTGTTCAAAACCAACCGATTTCAACATGGCGAACGCTTGTCTTTGCGACATGTCTTTTACATTGGGGACAATCAACATCTGGGCTATATAAGAATTGACGGTAATATAAATCGTTCGTCCTTCTTTCACACTCGTTCCGACAGGAGGAATGGTTTCCAGAATACTTCCCGGAAGCTTGTTTTTGACATACGAAGAGTCGATCACTACATATTGCAAGGTTTGCCGTTCGATCAAAGGAGCCGCATCTGCTATCCGCAATCCTTTTACATCCGGAACGATTACTTTTTTTCCATGATGGGTATAACTGTCCAGCCACCAAAGGACAATAAAAACAAGGATAATAAAGATGAAGACAGCTATCAGCAAATTTTTTATATAAATATTTGAAAAAAAATTCCGGGTATTCATAATTAAATATTTTTAATAACGGACAAAAATACGAAAAAAGAAAATATCAGAATGTAAAAAGGGAAATAAACTTTTAGTTTATCCCCCCTTTCATTTGTTTATTATCAATTTATTTATTTTGGTTTTCACCCGTTGTATTCGTCGGAAACACTTAATTTTTTTCTGCCTTTTGCTCTACGGGACGCTAATACTCTACGTCCGTTAGCTGTTTCCATGCGGCTACGAAATCCATGTTTATTTTTTCTTTTCCTGTTCGAAGGTTGAAATGTCCGTTTCATGACTTATTTTTTTTATGTTTTATTTCTAAATTTGTTTGGGATGCAAAGGTATAATTAATTTTCAAAAATAACAAATTCCGGTTAAATCTTTTTGTTGAGGCGCTGTAAAAAATAATTCTTCCGCTCTTTTCTCCGTTCTTAACTTAAAGCGCGAAAGCACGAAAGCGCGAAGGCGCGAAAGCGCGAAGGCACGAAGGCGCGAAGGCACGAAGGCACGAAAGGGCGAAGGCGCGTTACGGCGTCCTGAAAGGACGCAACTTTCATAACCGCAGGTCAACGACCTGCGGAACGGAAACACGGCACAACCGCTGCCTGAAAAGGCAGGACGTCAGTCTTACAGAAAGTAACGTTCATCGATATCAATACGGCTGTCT
>JAIRLY010000334.1 GCA_031259075.1 Dysgonamonadaceae bacterium
CGGGCAAAAGTACCGCCGGTCGGTGTTATCAATGTAGAAGAAGCGGTTGGATCGGTAGTGACCGCATTATCCAAATTCACCAGATGGAGCACATTTCCCGTAGCGCCTGTTGTAGAAAAAGCGAGCGCCGTTTTTCCGGAAGCATCTTTAAACCTGAAAAATATACCCGTCTGGCCGCTGTTGTTCGGCGCTCCCAGTTGCCAGTCAAAATCCATGCAGATTTTTCCGGTCGCAGGAATTGTAACGTTTAAGCCGGTCGTCGTTGTCCTGCTTCCCGTTGCAGCCGAGAATTGCAACTGAAGCGCATTGCCGTAATTTCCTCCTGCATCTGCGATAGCGGCAGAAAATTGATTGGCCGCCGTAAATGACCAGGGAGAAACCACATTCGTAAAATCCTCATCAATGTCGTAAATTTTGACCGTTTGTCCTTTTGCAATAAAAAGGCAGGATAGCCCTAACACTAAAAGAGAAAAATGTTTTTTTGAAAAAATAGATTTGTTTTTCATAAAATAATTGTATTAAAAAACTTAAGTTATTAAAAATAAAATAGCTAATGTAGACCTCTCTGCCATTTTTTAAGGAGAGAGTAAGTGCATGTCAAACAATGTTAAAAAAATGGGAACCTCAACTTTACTGTACAAAAATAAAAAGGAAGAAAAGATCAATCAATGGAAAATCGTACAGAAATATGGAATTTTGTACAACGTATTAAATTTTCTGTTTTTCGGTTTTCTTTTTCATTCCTTAAAGTCCGGTATTACGGACAAGTAATATGGTTCGACTTGCAAACGGATTCCCTGTGAATTATAAAGATACGGCTCAAAGTTATTATTATGTGCATGGCAAATACGGTATATCGTCACCCTTTTTCGGGGCGTATCGTCCTTCTCGCCGGTGAAGACATCTTACGTCGAACTCAGGTTATATTTATGCACAAAAAAGTAAAAATGCAAAGCTTGCACCGCCCAAGTGTTAAAAGTTTTACAGGCTAAATGTATCGGTATCAAACGGGCAAGCGCCATTATTGGTTTGATGAATTTGACTTATAATATGTTTCGCAAAATTTAATTAGATGTACTTTAAGGGATAACTATGCCTTTTTGTAAACCCATGAAATTAACACGAATACAATTATTCGTATTTTGTACGCAATATAGAAACATTTCACCCCCATCCCTATACAAAATTTCACCCCGTTTTGAAACATTTGAGCAGACTTGTATAATAGTACATTCATACCTTTGCAAAAAATAGATACCATGAAGAGATACGGATTTTTATTACTTTTATTCCTGTTGTGTTTGCCGGGATGCGAAAACGCTTCTTTCAAAAAATTACCCGATGGAATTATTGTGGGAAAATATATTCGCTTGCAAGTGATTACGGACGACATCATACATGTAACAGCAACGCAAGGGAAAAAATTTTCTACTAAAAAAAGCTTGATAACGGACAATAATAACCCGAAGACCGAAGGCTGGACCGTCAAAGAAGAACAGGATAAAATTATTTTGGAAACAGCTACATTAAAAGCCGCCGTAATCCGGTCGAGTGGTGAGATCGTATTTACAGATCGTCAAGGAAATGTACTCCTTGCGGAACAACAGGGAGGCGGAAAAACCTTCCGCAATTTTGAATTTGCAGGTAAAAAAGCATGGTCGCTGCAACAAGTTTTTGAAAGCGATGAAGACGAAGCTTTTTATGGTCTTGGACAACACCAGTCCGATGAATTTAATTATAAAGGGAAAAACGAAACACTTTATCAGTACAATACGAAAGTTTCCGTTCCTTTTATTATTTCCAACAAAAATTACGGGATCTTATGGGATAATTATTCTCTTACCAAATTTGGCGATCCCCGCGATTATGCCCGGTTAGATCAATTTAAACTATACGATAAAAATGGGAACGAAGGAGGATTGACCGCTACCTATATGAGTAATGCGGATTCCAATCAAATTTATGTAAGTCGCATCGAACCGCAAATTGATTATGAAACCTTAGAAACAATTAAAAAATTCCCTGAAAATTTTCGTTTCCACAATTCAAAAATTACTTGGGAAGGCGAAATAGAGTCCAACGAGAACGGCATTTACCGGTTTATTCTTTATTATGCCGGATACACCACACTTTATTTGGACGATGAGTTGATCGTTCCTGAAAGATGGCGTACAGCATGGAATCCAAACAGTTATAAATTCAATATCCCTTTCAAAGCAGGTGAAAAACGGCGGATCAAATTGGATTGGAAACCGGATGGCGGAGTATCTTACATCGGCTTGAAAGCACTAAGCCCCCGTCCTGACAACGAGCAGAACCGCCTGTCTTTTTGGTCGGAAATGGGCGACGAAATCAATTATTATTTTATTCGCGGAAATAGCATGGATGAAGTAATAAGCGGTTACCGGACTGTTACCGGAAAAGCGCCGATTATGCCCAAATGGGCGATGGGCTATTGGCAAAGCCGTGAACGCTACAAAACACAGGATGAGCTACTTGGCGTTTTGAAAGAATATCGCCAACGGAATATCCCGATTGACAATATTGTACAGGATTGGTTTTATTGGCCGGAAGAGGCTTGGGGAAGCCACGATTTCGATCCGGAGCGTTTCCCCGATCCGAAAGGGATGGTCGATTCCGTTCACGCCATGGATGCCCGCATCATGATTTCCGTATGGCCGAAATTTTATTATACCACCGATCATTACAAAACATTCGACGAAAAAGGGTGGATGTACAACCGCGCCGTTAAAGACAGTGTCCGCGATTGGGTAGGAAGAGGATATATCGGCGGGTTTTATGATGCTTACAGCGAGGATGCCCGAAAACTTTTCTGGAAGCAGATAAACGAAAAACTCTACATTTTGGGAATAGACGCTTGGTGGATGGACGCATCGGAACCGGATATACTCTCGAATGCAACGCTCGAATATCGTAAAGCGTTAAGCACACCGACAGCTTTAGGTTCTTCAACCGAATACCTGAATACTTATGCATTAATGAATGCTATGGGCATTTACAACGGACAACGTTCGGCTAATCCGAATGACAGAGTTTTTTTACTGACCCGTTCGGGTTTTGCCGGATTACAACGTTATTCCACCGCTACATGGAGTGGAGATATCGGCACAAGTTGGGAAGACATGAAAGCGCAAATTTCTGCCGGACTGAATTTTGC
>JAIRLY010000342.1 GCA_031259075.1 Dysgonamonadaceae bacterium
CCGAAACAGCTTTCGCTAACGTTTTGAACGCAGTTGCCTGCGAGGTTCCGTTACTCGCATCATTTCCATTCTGCATCACGTAAAAAACCTGATCTGCAAATGTCAGGGATAATAAACTCCCCAAAGTAAAAAAACACACTAAAGAAAAAATTCTTTTCATGGTAAATAAATTTTAATAAATGAATACTATAATTATTGATATACTCTTACATAATCGATAAGAAAATCGAGCGGAAGCAAATCGACGTTATAACCACCTTGTCCTCCCCATACGCCGCCAAATGCGAAATTGAGTATGAGGTAAAACCGTTGGTTGAAAGGCCAAGCGCTCGGAGCGGCTCCTGACGGCCGGTTTGAGCGGTAGATCATTTTATCATCTACATACCATTGCAATTGGCCGTCGTGCCATTCCAAAGCGAACACATGCCAGTCGGAAGTGGCTGTCATAGTCGTTGTACTTCCGCCCACAGCCGTTTTTTTCTCTCCGTCGTGAAAATGAGCGGCGCAATGCAATACATACGGTTCGTTGCCGATATATTCCATAATATCAATTTCTCCGCTATAGGGCCAGTATCCGTACACATTGTCGGTAGGCATCATCCAAATGGCAGGCCAAGTTCCGCTTCCTGGAGGAATCTTCGCCCTCACTTCTACGCGGCAATATTTCCAGTCGCCTTTATATCGTGTTGTTACACTTCCTGACGTGATATAAAATTCATTTCCGTCTTCTATTTTTTTATTCAGAATCTCCCCGTCTTCATTTCTCAAGGTATCTTTATTGATACATCGGATAGTCAAATACCCGTTGTCCACGCAAGTGTTTTCAATCCGAGCATTGGCGTAATACTGCATTTCCGACCCTCTGACAAATCCGACTTCGTATCCCCATTTATTGGGATCGGGCAAACCGAAACCGCTAAACTCTTCTTGCCAAACCAAACGTGAATACCCTTTGGGAATGGGAACTATCAAGAGATTACCGTAGTCGTCGATCGTCAGTTGCCATTTCCGGTCTCCGGAAGCTAACGTTTGTATTCCACCGGCTACATCGCCATATCCGGCATAAGGCAGGCTCAGCAGTTCCTGGGCGCCTGTAAGGTTATAGCCGTATCCGGAATCAACTTCGGTACGAACGAAATAAGATCCTGCATGCCAGTCAATATCTTCAAAGTCGCCGACTTCTTTTGTCCCTTTTCCAATTTCCAATGTAAACAATCCTGAATTATCTGTTTGCACGGAATGAGTCTCTTGATATACGACAGTTCCTTCGACTGTTGTTTGATGAATAGAGAAACGGACATTTATATTCTGCCCGGCAATAACGGCACCTTCGCCATTCCGGAGAATCGCTTGATAGGGAAAGCCTGTTTGTCCCGAAACATTCATTTGAATGAATGTTAGAAAACTTACTAATAATAAATAGGTATATTTCATCTTAATTGTATTATTTGATTATTTTAAAGGATTGTATTCTTTCTCCGGATGATACAGCAACGAGAATGTAATATCCGGATGTGTATCCGCTGAAATCAATCGTGTATTCCTGCCCTGAAAATTCTCCGACATCAAGCATTCTTCCTACGGAATCATAGATCTTCCATGAATCGCAGGAAGCATTTTTCAAACGAATGTATAACTTATCCGTCACGGGATTGGGATACACGCTCAAGGGCGTGTCGTCGTGCAAGGGATAAAAGATTGCAGACGAAACTAAATGTTCAGGTTGTAAAAAACCTTGCGTCAGAAAACATGTCTTGCCGACATCCGTTATCGTGGCGGTTATAACCTCGCCAACAGACCAGGTCACTCCTCCTTCTGCTCCACCCGTTGTCGTTATTAATTCTTGTGCATTCGCATAGAATGGTACAATGATGAATAATAATATTATTTTTTTCATACGTAACCGAATTATGAGTTATAAATTGAGATCGCTTTGTCGGTCTTTTATTCGGTAATTTCCTGTGCGGAAATATTTCCTTCTTCATTAATTGTAACCATCCATTTTTTTCCTCCGGAAGAAGTCATTACCAACGTTCCTGCATTATCAGCATACTTGGCATAAGGGACACTCAAAAATTGTTGAGTTCCTGCGTTTACATAACCATTTCCTTTATCAATTTCGATATTGAGGAAAAAATCACCTTTTGCCCAATTGATATTGGCAAATGTTATTTCTCCGGAACTAACCCCTTTTCCTATCGCAAGGAATACCATGCCGGAAGCGTTGGTTGTTGTTTGATGGATTTCCGAATAGACTACGGTACCGGTCGCTACGTTTTCCCTGATATTGAAACGTACCGTCACATTTGTTTCCGCTAATGCCGAGCCATTATCTCCTGAAATTACAGCCTGATACCGGAAAGCATCAGGGGTTTGGGAATAAGCGCTCCCTGTAAAAAGAATTGTTGCATAAAATAAAAGAATTTTCTTCATAATTGATTGATATTAATGTTTTTAAAATACGGATTCATATCTTTTTTAATGTCAAAATCCTGTTGTTGCTCACAAACTCGAAGAAATTATCGTTGGCCGGATGTCCCGGAACAGGAATGAAATAGTGTTCTTCGTCATTCCATGCATTTCTCCAAAATAAAATATAACTGATACTATATTTCGAAATAGCCGGATATACCAAGTTGGTAAAATAATTGGAGATGCGTATTCCGTCTAAACCGGTACAACTGATAACCGGTATTTTTTTATGTTCTTTCGAAAACCCTGTGACAACAGATAGTGATCTATCCAAGTTTTTTTTGTAAATATTTCCTTCCGGATCTTCCTCCAAATTCAAAAATAAATCCGCTCCGATTATATCTACATATTTATCCCCCTGATAACTCTCTGTAACACTATCTATTATCTTCGGAGAATAAACGGAATACAGATATAACAGGTGATGAATTTGTTTTTCATTTCTCAAATAATTAACCGTAGTCTTCCAAAGTTCTTTATATTCTTCAGGAGAACAATACTTGTGTCCCCACCAATACGATACGTCATTGTAATCGTGGAACGGCCTGAGAATAACCGGAATATATTCTCCGGTTTTGTTTTTCAGGTTCAGGAAAAAGGAAGCGAAACGATCCAGATAACGCAAATATTTAGCGTGATTGTTTCCATTCGGTAAAAGCGAAGCGACAATATTTTTGTCGGATCCGGCATCGTAACTGTTTCCTGTTATCGGATTATCGGCATACCAACTGATTACCGAAATTCCTTTCCGGTTGTTTACATCAATGATCAGTTTCGTTATATCTGTAAAAAAAACAGAATCCACGTTAAACAGAGCGCCGGACTCAAATTTTCCTAAATTCCAACCATAAACGGCGGGAAAGTCGCCGCAAGCGCTTTTCACATCCGAACGTCCACTTTCGCCATACCATGTACTCCCGTAAGCCAACGCATCCTGATGTCCCAACAATATACCGGCATCCATATAATCGTGTAACGACCTGTATAATTGATTCGCTTCTTTTGTCGAATGTTCGTCGGATGTAACTACATCATCTTTATTCACAATCGTTTCTTTATCGCCGCAAGCAAAAAAAGCGAAGAAAAAAAGATAAGTCAACTTAAAGTATAAATTCATATATATAATATATTTTTATTCTCGTCAAAATTAAGATGAAATAATTGAGTAGACTTGTAAATCTATCCTTACTATTTACTCAAATGAGTAGACAGTTACAAAAATGTCGCTAATAGTTATAAAAATGTCGCCAATTTGCTTTTACGTAGAATATATAGTGAAAAATTATTATTTTTGTTTATGAAAAAGACTACTATGCAAATCTCTTAAATTAAAACATATTCGTTTCTTATGAAAGTTAAATTACTAACTCTGCTATTGCTCTTTTTAATTGATTCTAATTATTTGTATTGCAACACCTACAAATTTTTCAGGGAGCATATATCGAATACCCACATCAACCGGATTTATCAAGACAAACAAGGTTTGATCTGGATTTGCACAGACAACGGTTTGAATGTCTTTGACGGTTTGAATTTTAAAACTTATTATAATGATCCGAACGACAGTACGACTTTAATGGTTAATTCCGTTTTATCTGTATTGGAAGATTCGAACGGCTTTTTTTGGATAGGCACTACGGCCGGTTTGCAACGTTTCGATAAGGAAACTGAAAAATTCATCAATATTCCTCTTACCTATCCGCATGTGAATGACTTTTCGTATATTAATTGCATCATAGAAGATAGCAAAGGAAATATTTGGCTGTCTACAAACCGAGCCGGAGTAGTGTGTATAAAAGCGAATACACGGCAACCGGTCTATTACATGAAAATCAATAGTAAAATATGCAGCAACAAGATAAATATTATCTACGAAGACCGGTTCAATAACATTTGGTTCGGATCGCAAGACAACGGAATCAGTATATTGAATACTCAAAACTTGATGATCAGTAATTACGCCCATGATCCGGACAACAACAATTCCCTGTCCAGTAATAAAATATTTTCAATTATTGAAAATTACGACGGTAATATTCTCATCGGAACTATCGAACACGGTATTGATATGTATGAATATAACTCTCAAAAAATTACAAGAGGATACATCCCGCACGTTGAAAATATTTTTACGATGTACAACGACAGCAAAAATAATTTGTGGATCGGAACCGACGGATCCGGTTTGAAATGCTATGATTATCAGACACAGACAATCACAAGTCATGAATCTTTATCTCAACAGGTGGATTTAAGACACGCTAAAGTACACAGTATTATTGAAGACGTTCAGGGGAATATATGGCTGGCGCTTTATCAAAAAGGCGTCCTGATGATTCCTTCTCAAAATCAATTGTTTAAAAATATCGGATACAATCCGTTCAATTTGCAGAAAAACATTGGTGATGAGTGTGTTTTATGTATATCCGAAGATCATACAGGCGATATTTGGCTGGGAACAGACGGCGACGGTATTTATCGCTTGAACAAAGAACGACAGGTCAAACAGCATTATCAAAATGAAAAACTTGCAGGGAAAAACGTTCTTACCATTTTTGAGGATTCAAAAAACAGAATATGGGCTGGAACTTACTTGCACGGCTTGTTTCTGTTCAATCCGGCAAAAGACCGGTTTGAAAAAAGAAGCCTCATGGTAAACGGCGCTGATGTAAAACACATCAACATCATAACGGAAGACGATAATGCTAATTTATGGATCGGAACAAATGAAAACGGATTGTGTATTTATCAACCGGAAACCGGTAATATGGAAATCTTCCAATACAATTTACTCAAAATGGATAATCAAATACTGAACAATACAATACAAACCATTCTTTTTGAAAAAAACGACAGGGTTTGGATCGGGACAAGTATCAACGGGTTGAGCTGTTTCAACCATTTAAACAGTACTTTCGCAGATTATACGGTCACTAACGGTAAATTGACAAACAATGATATTAATGCGCTGGCAAAGGATAAAGACAATAATATTTGGGTGGGAACAAATTATGGCCTTAATTTCATTGATGTGAAATCGGGAAAAAGCAAAGCTTATACTGAAAAAGACGGATTATCGAATCCGGTTATCTACGGAATAGAAATAGACGGAGATAATAACTTGTGGATAAGCACAGGAAAAGGATTATCTAATTATAATACTGCTACAAAGGAATTTAAAAATTATTACATAAGCGATGGGTTAATCAACGATGAATTTAGACGCGGTTCTCACTCGCAATCCAAATCGGGCGAAATTTTTTTGGGAGGAGTGAATGGAATTTCTTATTTTTTCCCGTTTTTGGATAAAATAACTCATCCGCTTCTGAATCTGAAATTTACTAATTTGCTTATCTACAACGAAGAGGTGAAAATAAATGAAGGTGAGAAACCGATCTTGGTAAAAAATATTGATTATTCCGATCAAATCGTATTGAATTATTCGATCAAATCGTTTACGATTGGTTTTGTCGGCATCGAATACAATAATCCGGATAATGTAATTTATCAGATAAAAATGGAAGGATTTGACGACAATTGGAAAACGCTTCCCCGAAATAATAACCATCTGGCAACTTATACCAATTTACCGCCTAACAAGTATAAATTCACAGTGAAAGCTTATCTTCCCAATACAGAGGAATACAAAGAGAAAAGTATCAAGATCGTAATCACGCCCCCGGTCTGGTTGACTTGGTGGGCAAAACTAATTTACCTCATAGCAGCTTTCGTTGCAATTTATTCTGTTTACAAAACAATCAAGATGAGAATACAAAAAAATCAAGAAGATCAAAAACGGATCAACGATAATCAAGTGATGCAATCCAAATTGCAATTCTTCACGGACATTTCTCATGAAATAAGAACGCCGCTCACACTGATTCTAACGCCTATCGAACATTTATTGACAGTCACAACGGACAATGAACTGAAAAAAACATTTACTTTAATAAGCCGGAACGGACAACGTATCCTGCGGCTTATTAATCAAATCATGGAAATGCGGAAATTAGACAGAGGACAAATAAAACTTCAAGCGGAAGAAACAGATGTGTCTGAATTAGTGCAAGAGATTATGACTTCTTTTAATTACTTAGCCGTAGAAAAAAACATCGCATTTAAGTTAGACGTAAAAAATAATTTGCCGAAAATATGGGTTGACCGGGAAAAATTAGATAAAGTACTTTTCAATGTTCTTTCCAATGCGTTTAAATACACGCCTAATCACGGAAGCATCCGTATAGAGATAAATACATCTGCATCCGATCTAATGATAACTATTTCCGATTCAGGGACAGGGATACCCGAAAAATGGAAAGAAATGATTTTTGATCGTTTCTATCAAATACCGGATGCCGATAATAAAACCAAAATGGGCGCCGGTATCGGATTACATTTGTCGCGCAGTTTGATGGACATTCATCATGGAAAAATATATGTAAAGGATGTGGAAAGAGGCGCTACGTTTGTCATCGCATTACCGCTCGACGATAGCTACCTCAAACCGGAAGAACGATTGGCGGAACATTCGGAAAAAAATGTTACGACTATTGTGCAGTCTTCTCTAATCGACTCCGTGAAAATGGATAATCCGGATACGAATGTTTCTAAGATGAGCAAGCGAAAACGAAAACTGTTGATTGTAGAAGACGATTTGGAAATCCGGAATTATATCGCCGGAATTTTAAACGACGAATACAACATTTTACAAACGGGAAATGGAAAAACCGCATTGGAAACAGCAATGAAAGAACTCCCCGATTGCGTAATTACAGATTTGTCGATAGACGATATGGATGGCCTCGAACTCTGTAAAAAATTGAAAACCAACGAAAATACCTGTCATATACCTATCATTATGCTCACAGCGAGAACCGCAGTAGAAGAACGTGTCGAAGGCTTGCAAATGGGTGCAGATTCGTATATTCCCAAACCGTTTAATATTAATCATCTCCGCGTAAGAATCCGGAAACTGATTGAATTGCGTACCGTCATGAAAAATAAATTCGAGGGAAAATTTAACATCGACAATGAAAATATCAAAATAAAAACAACCGACGAAAAATTTCTGGAGAAAATAGAAAAATATGTGAAAGAGAAAATGACAGATCCCAATTTATCGGTAGAAACAATAAGTCGTGATATTGGCGTCAGCCGTTCTCAATTACAACGCAAACTAAAAGAACTTACTAATCAAAATCCGAGCGAATACATCAAAATAACACGACTGAGGCATGCCGCATGGCTGTTGACCACACAAAAACTCTCTATTTCAGAGGTAACTTATGCGATTGGATTTTCTGCCCTTTCACACTTTTCAAACAGTTTCAGGGACTTCTACGGAATGTCGCCCAGCCAATATGTTGAAGTAAACGGAAAGGAAGAATACCGATAACCATTCAGGCGTCATCGTTCGACAAAAATAGGGAGTTATCCGGAAAAGAAACGGATTTGGATACAATTAACACCCTGATTCACAAACATACGGATATTGCTACCACACAGCGATATGCGCACGTCAATTGTGTATATAATTTAAATTATTCCGATTCTTTTCAATTCCCAAAAGCATTTAGCAGTTGCTTTTATGTCCGCGGCTGCATTATGCGCTTCTTCAAAGCCGGTTTTGAACAATTTGTAATGAAGTTCTGATAATTTTGGCCATTTATATCCGTAATAACCGCTTATTGCACAATAATTTGTTGTCTTTT
>JAIRLY010000346.1 GCA_031259075.1 Dysgonamonadaceae bacterium
CCGGAACGTCCCGAACAATCGGGTCGATTATACATGGCATTATCGTCATTACCGACAATGCCGCCGGTAGGGGCGGGTTTCAAACCCGCCCAATGACAATACGCCCAATGACAATACGCGGGCATCCAACAAGGTCAACAAGGGCGTATGCCATACGCCCCTACATGACGACACCATCGACGACACCGGTAGGGGCGGGTTTCAAACCCGCCCTTACTCACGCCCTACGAAACGAACGCCTCTATCCATAGCCCTGAAAGGTAGGGTGTGCAAACCCATTAAATTTTCATGTTGATTTTTTGGTGTAAAAATTTTGTAGAACTTCCTGTATATGTACTATATACATAACAAAAGTATGTAGGAAAACAAGGGAAAAACCAGAAAATTCGTTTTTTCTGCTTTTTATCAGATTTTATTGCTTTAATTTGCTAAATATCAATTGTTTTACTCGACAATGCTTGCTCATTTTTTGTACTGTTTTTTGCCATCGTTTGCACACCCTACCTCACTGCACCGCTCAATGACTCCACCGACGGTAATATCTGCACCGCTCAAACCGAAAACGCTGTTTCGTCACTCCTTCCAGACCTTCTGAAAGCGTTGAAGTAGAGACTGTACAAACGGGAATTTACAGAAAAAACGCAAGGATAAGGCTTGCGTCTTTTTTTGTTTTGGTGTGCGGTTCAAGAAAAAAAATTAAGCCTTCGAACATAACTACGTATTAATGAATTTTATTGCTGCTTATTTTTCCTTTCTACCTTTTTCTCTTTGAGAAAGGATACTTGCTGCTGCAGTTTTATTCCTAACATTCGTTCTTCTATCTTTCAAAACCTTTGAGGCGACTGAAGAAGTGACTTTACCTGTGACTTTTTCCACCATACTTTTTTAATTTTCATTTTCAATCTGAAGCCTGCAGGTGAATTGATTCCCGTGTATTTTATTTTTTCCAAAATCGAAAGAATCTTTTCTTTTTCGATTTTTTCTTTTTAGGTTTATCATCCCATTTGTAAGCATAAACAATCTGATTGTTTTTAATCCAATAGTGCGACTGACATTCAAAGTTCCAATTACCAATTGAAGGACTTAATGAAACTGTTTCGCCATCAAAAATAAGTTTCCATCCATGAGGCGAAATTGGAGTAACAACTTCTTTCCCGCAACCACAAATACATTTGTGGATAGCAATACAATGTTCTATAGAAATATACAAAATATCATCTTTCAAATGTTCAGGTATCAATTCCACAAATTTATGACTAAAGTTCTTCATCAGCAACCAAATTAGAATCATTAATGGTATAAGTTAGATTGTGAAAATGCCTCATATCTTGATAGAAACCAGATAATTTTTTCCATTCTATTACAGCAAGATTAGCATTGAGAGCATTCAAGTCTGCAATTTGAATATTTGTAGTATACTCATTATCAACACTATTATTGCTCATGGGAATTCTTCTTGAAATATGGTCGTATTTTTTTGGAGTAATAACTGTAATTCTCAAGGTTCCTATAATAAAATCATCAACAGTTCTTACTCCCATTCCAACATCAATCAATGAAACATTATTTTGGTTTAATTGCTGAATAATTTTTCCACGCACATTATCATCATCTATGCAAACGAAGACAAATGACATTTGAAATAACTGTTCCACATTTTCTGTAGTTATTCTTTCTGAATGGGACTTTATACCTTTGTGCATGTTTGAATATATTTCTGAAAAATAATCAACCTTTTTCTTCATATCATCAAAGATTGTTTTTGCTGGCGCTCCTGGTGCTCGAAACGCATTATGTTGACAGAAATTATCATCATCATACAAATGTATTTCAGCAACAGGAGTTTTGGCTATTAAGTCCAAAATATATGAACCAGTACCACCTAAGCCAATAATTGCAATTTTTTGGTTATTAAGTTTGTTGTTAATATAGTAAATATTTGCTCTTGTTGTATTGGAATCAGCATATTTAAATACAGAATCTTCTTCGTTGTCAATTATTTTGAATGTTTTTACACTAACATTTTTATTTAATGACATTGCGGGTGCGGATATTATATTAGCATATCTTGTAACTAGTTCATAGTAATCATTGTATCCATTTTTTGGTTTATTTGAAAACATCCAATTCATAACAATTCCATCGAATAATAGTATGTTTGGATTACTGTTTTTAATAGATGTTATTTCCGAACCATCCTTATAACAAGGAAATTCTCCCATAAAATAAATTACATGAGTATTTGGTTTAATAGTAATATCACCATTTAAGCATAGTTTGACTATTAATTTTCCATATTTTATTTCCGATTTTTTATTTACATAGGGTATATGATGGGTAAGTAAATATCCACCTTTTATCTCAATTTCATACCCTTCATCCCTAAGCCTTTTCAAGTCTTGGCTACGATCTACCTGTTTCATCAACATTAAAATTCATTTTATTGGTTATAAATACCACATCTCCTTTTGACATTGTACCCTTAGGATTTTGTTTCGGTCCACCTGAATATTCAACCGTAAAAGCCGAAGTTTCCAAAAACACATTTGGAAAAGCAAACTTAACAACTTCTTCGTAAGTGATTTTACGTTTTTGCCATTCTTTTTCTCGACCATTCACATAAAGCATAAAGCGTAAAGGTTTTTCTTTAGAAATAAACCTTTCTACTCCGGGACGAGCCAAATCAACAATTTCATTATCTTCGATAAAATCGTCTTCCCACCCATCGGGCAAGTCAAGATAAAGCTCATCTTCACGAGGAATGTTGCCTAACTCCCGAATCTGAATACCGCGAATATATTGCTTATACCATACAAATGGAACACTGTTAATAGTAAATTGCAATTTTCGTTTCACAAAAAAATATTCAGTTTCCGGTCGAGCTAAATTAACTGTCTTATTATTTTCTATCAGTTCATCCTCGTAAGGTTTGCTGATAGACAAAAACAAATCGGTATCCAAAGGAATATCCGCCAGTTGTTTCAATTCTGATCCCGTCATATACTGGTTACGGGTTTCGTACTTTTTACCTTCAATAATGAACTTCAAAGGTGCTTTTGTTTGCTGTACATTTATGGGTGCCCCCGAAAAATCTTTTTCCATTCTTGAAAAATTAAATTTGAATAAAAAACTTATTTGACTATCTATACTACAAAGCGTGACAAATTTTGCATACCTTTGTAAAATTATTTTGTCACGTTTTATGGTATATATTATATAAAAAATAGAATGAAATTTATGAATGATTATTCAGATGAAGACTTGCTAATTATAATATCCTTCCAAAATGAAAATGAAAAGGAGGCAAAAGAAGCATTTAAAATCTTCTATAACAGGCACAAGGATTTTCTTTGGTCATTATGTTACAGCATTTGCACGAAGAATAAAAAAATAAGTGAGGGTAAAGAATTGGCTAAAGATATTTTTAACAATACAATGATGTCAGTTTACAAAAGTAGTCATACTTATGATTCTCAAAAGGGCAAAGTTCGAACGTGGATGTCGAGAATTGCAAAAAATGAAATGTGTGATTTATTGAAAAGAGAAACAAGACATATACCTTTAAATGAAGATATTTGTCCTGTTATCAATGTTGATGTCGAAGAAGAAATAAACATTCCTTCTCCTGAAAAAAAAGTTTTAGATGAAGCACTGAATAAATTATCTGAAAAAGAAACAGATATTTTACTTACCTACATGCAATATTCTGATGGTAACAAACATT
Organism: Dysgonamonadaceae bacterium; assembly: GCA_031259075.1. Classification (GTDB taxonomy): domain Bacteria; phylum Bacteroidota; class Bacteroidia; order Bacteroidales; family Azobacteroidaceae; genus Azobacteroides. The sequence goes on from JAIRLY010000346.1 coordinate 3,725, forward strand.
TGCCAGATGAAGTATTAAACGAATTGCGTCAAAGATACAATACGACTGCTGAATCTTTACGTCAAATAAAGAAACGGTCTTTGGATAAAGTGAAAGGCTATATAACCTCAAATACATCAACCATAATAAATAGTAAAAAAAATAGATAATATGGATTTTGAAAAATATTTAAATAACGCATTAAAGCAATACGGATATTTATTTCCTGAGACAGATTCTCAAATTGCTGTACTTGAAAAGAATTTGGAAAATATTCATTTGCCTGAAGAATTTGAAATACCTGATTTTGTTTTTGATGGAAAACGTAGGAAACATGAATCCACCATAATTTCTATTAATAATTCCGAAGGAGAAAAAAATTGGGCAATAGCTGCAAGAGATGGCAAAGATATTTCTGATGATATTAAGTTGAAAATGAAATCGGATAAAGAAGATGCAAGAAAAAAACAAAATGGAGATCGACAAAGTTAGAAAAAAAGAATTATCTGATTTCGCAGAATTTATTTCTATAGATTATTGTGCAAGTATCCCTGTTTTGCCTGAAATAATAGCAGAGCAAGGTAGCATTTCTTATAGTTACGGAAACTATGGAAATTGTTTCGACGGATTACTTGAATATGATGGTAATTTTCATATCTATTTGAATGTGCGAAATAACTTAACCCCTGACAATCCGCGCATACGATTCTCATTTGCTCATGAGTTAGGGCACTATTTTATAGATGAACATAGGAATGCTTTGGTAACGGGAAAGTCATTGCATAAATCATATAATCAATATTTACGGAGGAATATTGTTGAATTGGAAGCAGATCTCTTTGCTTCTAATTTATTGATGCCCAAACAATCTTTTCTTGATGATATTACAAATAAAAAATTTAGCATAGATATTATCAATTCATTGAAAAATAAATATAAAGTCAGTTTTACTGCTTGTGCTATTCAATTTTTAAATATCGGTAATCACCCAATCATGATAGTTTATGCAGAAAATAATCAAATCAAATGGAAATTTTTCAGTGAAGATTTTCGATATAAACGGTTAAAAAACGATAATATTGTTCCAAAAGATACAGTAATAGGAGAATACTTTAATCATAATAATATCGAAAATACTCGAAAGACTGAGATTGTTTGGGCAATAGATTGGTTTTACTATGTGAAAGATGAAGATATTCGGAAACAATTTTACGAATATTGTCTTCCAAATCAAAATTCTGCCTTAAGTGTTATTTGGGAGGATTAATCGGCGATGAACCTCACAATAATACGTTTTTAAGACGCAACAAAATTATGCTAACTTACGTTTTCAACAAGCAGTCCAATCTCATTATTTTTCATACTTTTGTAGCATGTATTATCAAGAGCATTATCCCGACATGCGGTTGTTTCCGCTGATTGAAACATATTGGTCAGCAAGCAGTTTTAAGGAGACAGAAGCGCCCGTAAAGATTCTTCCCGACGGGTGCGTGGATATTATTTTCACCTTCGACAA
>JAIRLY010000387.1 GCA_031259075.1 Dysgonamonadaceae bacterium
GTAATTTATAATTCTGTTCTCTTTTATTTGTTCAACCTGCTTCGGGGTTGAATGTGTTGCTGTTTTTTGTTTGTCCCCCAATCGCTTCGCTTCATTGGGGGTTATTTATCTTGAAGGCCTCCGGCCTTCCTTTTCTCTGTTCTCTATTTTCCATTCTCAACTTTTAGTTTTTAGTTCTTAACTCTTAGTTCTTAACTCTTAACTCTTAGTTCTTAACTCTTAACTCTTAGTTCTTAACTCTTAACTCTTAGTTCTTATTTTCCGTCTCCGGTAAAGACAACCGGCATTTATTAAACGATGAGAAAAATGATTTTTTGATTCGAATAGTTGTCTTTACCTTCGACCGGAATAAACTAATTGTGATACAGGCGGCGGCCATTCTTAACTCATAACTTCTAGTTCTTAGTTCTTAACTCTTAGTTCTTAGTTCGCTTCCAGGTCCCGAAGAGAAGCAGTTTAAAAATACGAAGCGTGGGACTTTCAACTTTATTCGTATCTGAGGTTCTGAACTACCCATACTGACAAATAAGTTATACCCACGCATCTACGTGAGCGTTTACTAATTTACCCTTGTCAGTATTGAAATTGTTCAGATTTCAGATACAAGAATATAAGCTAACGCTTTCTTAATTAATATGTAATGTTAAAAATAATTTCTGTTTCTTTATGAAAATTTGATAATACTGTTTAAAAACTGCGCAAAAATAGTTAGATTTTTTGGAAAAACAAAAAAATTATGATAATAAATCACCAAACCTCAACTTAATACTGTTTTACGCTTTTTGTTTAGAAAGATATAAGATGCAGTTATAAGATATTAGAACGAACTCTTAGCGCTTAGTTCTTGAAGTATTTTCTTGACGATTTTTTTTATAAAATAAATAGGCTTTCTCCATTTTTTAAATTACTTTTGTTCGGCTTTTGGTAGACGAGATCGTTAAGTGAATGTTATCTCTTTAAATGATTACAATTTATGTCGGAATTCAAACTTTTTTACCATAAAGATGGAGCGATTAAAGTAAGTCGCAGTTTAGAGTTTCTTAAACAAACGCCTACTGATCAGTTTTTTTGGATCGATCTAAATGATGTTGATGAGGAAGTAGAAGCTCAATTGGAAGATTTTCTTAAAATTTATATCCAAGAAGAGGAAGAAATGATTGAGATCGAAACTTCATCCCGTTATATCGAAACACGTGATACGTTGGTCGTTAATGCTAATTTTCTGATGAATAATTATGAAAAAAGCCCGGTTTCCTTTATTTTGAAGAATAATATCTTGATTTCTGTTCGAAATGAAGAATTAGGGTCATTTACAGAAACAGTCAAAAAAGTATTTGCCAGTCCGGAAAATTATTCAACGGGATATCATGTTTTTCTCACTTTACTGGAAACACGAGTTGAATTTGATGCGGATATGATTGAAGAAATTACACGCGAAATTACGTATTTAAGTAATAGTATTCAGGACGCAGATGAAGATGCATTGTTGGAAATCAAGAATTTACAAGAACGAACTATGATGTTTCGTGAAAATACGATTGATAAACAGCGGGCTGTTTCCAATATGTTGCGAAGCAATCTTGTTCCCGACGATCTACGTTCCAAATTGACTATTCTGATTAAGGACATCAACTCTCTTTTGGAACATATCCGGTTCAGTTTCGATCGGTTGGATTATTTGCAAGATACGTTCCTCGGTTTTTTGAATATTGAACAAAATAAAATTATCAAGATATTTACAATTGTGTCTGTTATTTTCATGCCGCCAACACTTATCGCAAGTATTTACGGCATGAATTTTCAAGGAATACCGGAAATGCAGTTAGGAGGGTGGGGATATCTATTATCTCTTTTCATGATGGCTGCATCCGTTATTGTTATCTTGATCTTTTTCCGAAAAAAGAAATATTTGTAGAAGTATTTAGAGGTAACAAGGGATGAATATAGCTGAATTAATAGCAATAATAAGTTCTTGGATTTGGGGTTGGCCATTTATTGGTTTCTGTTTGGCGACAGGGTTGTATTTTTCTCTCCGAACCCGGTTTCTTCAAATGCGTTACCTCAAATCAATGCTTACTCTACTTTTTCAAAGAAAATCTTCCGGATCAGGAATTTCTCCTTTTCAGGCTTTCATGCTTGCTTTATCGGGACGAGTTGGAACAGGAAATATAGCTGGTGTTGCGACTGCTATTGCATTAGGAGGCCCCGGCGCCGTCTTTTGGATGTGGATAATTGCTTTTTTTGGCGCCGGAACAGCCTATATTGAGGCTTCGCTCGGACAAATCTACAAAGAAAGGATTGATGGAAACTATCGTGGAGGTCCGGCTTATTATATCTCAAAAGGTCTTGGTATTAAATGGTATGCAGCTGTTTTTGCTGTAATTGCCATTATTTCTCTTGGAATTTTCATGCCCGGCGTACAAGCTAATGCTATTTGCAGTGCATTCGATACCGCTTTTGCAATGGATAAACGCCTGACAGCCGGAATCATTATTTTCCTTTTGTCTTTAATTATTTTCGGAGGCGTGAAACGAATAGCAAAAGTAGCTGAAATCGTAACTCCTTTCATGGCTGTCGGTTATATTTTAGTTGCTTTGGTGATACTTGTCCTTAATTATCACCGTATTCCTGCTATGTTTATGTTGATCATTAAAAGCGCATTGGGTATTCATCCTGCTTTGAGCGGAGTAATCGGCGCTGCTATCAGTATGGGAGTGAAACGCGGAATTTTTTCGAACGAAGCCGGACAAGGTACCGCTCCTCATGCGGCAGCGGCGGCAGAAGTTTCACATCCGGTGGAGCAAGGTCTTGTTCAAGCCTTTTCCGTATATATAGATACTCTTTTAATTTGTTCGGCAACAGCTTTCATCATTTTGATTACAGGGATGTATCGAGTATATGATTCGGCTGTAGCAGTAAATGTTGTAGTAGACGGAACAGGACTTCCTAATGGAATAAACGAATATGGCCCGATTTACACTCAGTTGGCAATTGATGCTTATATTCCCGGATTTGGTTCGGCATTTGTGGCTTTGGCACTTTTCTTTTTTGCTTTTACTACGATCATAAGTTACTATTTTCAAGCAGAAACCAATGTATATTTTCTTTTTAGGAAAAATAAAACGAATTTTTATGCTGTTAATACATTGCGACTGGGAATGCTTTGCGTTACTTTTTTTACAGCAATTAATACGATGACATTGGCATGGGATATGGCGGATATCGGCGTAGGAATGATGGCATGGTTTAATTTGATTGCAATCCTTTTTTTACGAAAAGTAGCTTTCAAAGTTTTAAATGATTATGAAAATCAATTGAAAACAGGGGTGGAAAAACCTTCTTTTCTTCCGGAAAAATTAAATATTAAGAATGCAGAAGAATGGAATAAGATTAAAGTTAACTTTTAAAATTAAAAATAAAAAAAATGAAAAAGAGAGTATTTATTTTTGTAACACTTTGTTTATTTATCGTTTCTTGTAAAAAAGAAACAGTGGAAACAGCTACCTTGTCGGGTTTATCTCCTTCCAAGTTTGAGTATCGAACAGATGATGGTGAAATCAACCGTTTATATGTGATGAAAAATGCGAATGGGATGGAAATTACGGTGATTAACATTGGCGCTCGTATCGTTTCTGTGACGCTTCCCGATAAAGCCGGAAACAATCAAAATGTGGTTTTGGGTTATGACAGTATTGAGCCTTATTTGCAATTGGGCGACTATTTTGGGGCCATTGTCGGTCGTTATGCCAATCGCATCGCCGATGGGACATTCGAACTTGATAGAGTGACTCACCGCGTGAGGCAGAACGAAGGGAAAAATATCTTACACGGCGGCCCGCGCGGATTTTTTTCTCGTTATTTTACTATTGAACAACCGAATGAACAAAGTTTGGTCTGTTCTTATCTTTCCAAAGCGGGTGAAGAAGGTTTTCCCGGAAATTTGAATGTAAAAGTTACTTATACGCTTTCCGATGAGAATGCGATTATTATTGATTATGAGGCGGCTACCGATCAGGCAACGCTTGTCAATCTTACCAATCATTCGTATTTCAATCTGTCGGGCGCAACCTCTAACACGGTTGGAGACCAATCGCTCTACATTGATGCTGCTACTTATACGCCTACAAGGGACGATTTGATTACTACCGGAGAAATAGCTCAAGTACAAGGTACTTCGCTGGATTACACAACATTAAGACCAATTGAGGTTGATTATATGTATGATTTGAATTATGTATTGAATAAGCCGGGCGATATTACTAATTTAGCAGCTAAAGTAGTTAGCGCCTCTACCGGAATCAATATGGAAGTATATACTACAGAACCCGGAATACAACTTTATATCGACAAAATAAGACCTTCTATTTGTTTGGAAACACAACATTTTCCCGATTCTCCTCATCATCCTAATTTTCCGACAACTATTCTTCGAGTAGATTCGATTTTTAACAGTAAAACAATCTACAAGTTTGGAATAGAATAAAAAGAGACTTTCTCAAATGCAAAGACTCAAATAAACGGAAAACGTACAGAATCTCTTCTTTGCGTTTTCCGTTTGTTGGTGATGTCTGTATGATTACGTATTTTATGGTGTGTTTATCACTTATTTGTGCCAATACCTAAAAATTCAAGGCTATCTTTGTATAAGCCTGAGTTTGGGATAAGAAAATTTAATTTTTTATTTTTTATTTCAAAAAATCTCACTATTTTTGTGCGGTTTTTAAATATAAAACAACATTTTTCAGAAAGAAACAGATATAATTTATAATATTACATAATTAATAAAGAAAGCGTTAGCTTATATTCTTGTATCAGAAATCTCGAAAATTTTAACGTAAACAAGAATAAGTTAGTCAACGCTCACGTTGGATGCGTGGGTTTAACTTATTTGTTTACGTGGGTTTTCGAGAACCTCTGATACGAATAAAGTTACAAGTCCCACGCTTCGTATTTTTAAACCGCTTCTCTTCGGGACCTGGAAGCGAACTAAGAACTAAGAATTATGAGTTAAGAATTGATTCCGCCCTCTATATCATTACGTTTATTCCGGTCGAAGGTAAAGACAACTTTTCGAATCAAAAAAATCATTTTTCTCATCGTTTAATAAATGCCGGTTGTCTTTACCGGAGACGGAAACTAAGAACTAAGAGTTAAGAGTTAAGAACTAAGAGTTAAGAACTAAGAGTTAAGAATGGAAAATAGAGAGTGGAGAATAGAGAGTGGAGAAAGGAAGGCCGAAGGTCTTCAATTTGAATAACCCCCAATGAAGCGAAGCGATTGGGGGCAAACAAAAAAACAATAA
>JAIRLY010000408.1 GCA_031259075.1 Dysgonamonadaceae bacterium
AAATCCTATCATGTTGAAAAAAAACAAGAGTCTCTCGACTGGCTTAGAAAACACATAATTGCAGTAATCGAAATAAAAAAAGAAAACGGTAAAGATGTCGAAACAGTTTGGAATCAACAGCTCAAGCCTGCCCTCAAAGAATCGGAAAACGATTTTTGTTTGGGCGTCATGTACGATACCGAAAGACTTTATCTATTCAAAAAGCAGCAAAATTTATTTTTAAGGCTTAACGAAGGATACAATGCCAAAAAAGAAGAAAGCCAGACAAAAGACCTGCAGTTGTATTTGACGGACTCCTATAATACGATCCCGACTTATGACCAGCTAATACAAAAGGTTTACCATCCAAAAATCGACCGTAGTAAGAGAACCATTGACGACCTTGAAATTATTAGTGGCGTATACAGCACTCAGCTTACAGACGGTATTTCCGCCATACTCAGAATAATGGATAAAGTAAGTATGAAAAACCAAAGAGGTTATGAGATACTTATACAAATCATTGCGTTAAAAATATTTGACGAAAAAAGAAGCGCTAAAATCAAATCATTTCTGGACTGGCACAAAACCGATAAGGAGAAAGAACGCCTTGATTTGTTGTTTTTTGTAACTGATAAAGAAAGAAATTACATAAACCTTTCCGATGACAATATCCAAACATTTATAGAAAGGATGAGGCATTTATATAATGAGGCATCTCAAGAATATCAACTGATACTCAAACGGGTTGATACGGAAACCATCAATTGGCAAAGAGAAGAACATATAAAAATTATTGCCGAAGTAGTAGAACAATTCCAAGATTACAGTTTTGTAAAATCACATAAAACAGACTTATACCAGATTGTATTCCATAAATTTGCAAGTGAATTTTCCAAAGCAGAAAAAGGTCAATTTTTAACCCCGATACCTATCATTGACTTTTTGGTGCAAATCGTAAATCCAAGAAGTTCGGAAAAAATAATTGACCCAACATCGGGAATTGCCGATTTTCTTTCCATTTCTTATGTCAACTCCGAATCGAAATTGGATGATAACAATATTTACGGTTTGGACAATGACGAACAAATGATAATGCTTGCCCAATTAAACATGCTTTTAAATGGCGACGGTAATGCCAAACTGGAACATAAGCCTGATTTGGGTTCTATCACATGGAAATTTGACGACCGGGATAATTTGGTGGCGCTTAACTCGAAATTGCACAAGGCTGGAGAATGGGATAACTGGAAAGACCAAACAAAACTTAAGAAGTTTGACGTAGTACTCACGAATCCCCCCTTTGGAGAAGATCGTGCTTTTGAACCAAGAGATACAAAAGAGAAGGAAGCTATTGAATGCTACGAATTGTGGAACCTCTACGGTGGGAAAAAAATTGATTTAGGGCTGGTTTTCCTTGAGAATGCGTATAGAATATTGAAAAATAACGGCAGGATGGGAATTGTTTTATCTAATTCAATAGCCTCAATAGATACGCACAAACAGGCAAGAAAATGGCTAATAGATAATATGCGTATTGTAGCTATCTTTGATTTGCCTGCCAATGTATTCGGAGAAACAGGAGTCAATACCACTATTATTGTTGCATACAAACCTTCTGAAAATGAACTTGCAAAACTGAAAGAGCAAAACTATCAAGTATTTACAAAAGACATTCAGAATGTAGGTTACGAGGTTAAAACTAAAAAACGGGTAAAATTCTTCGAGCCTGTTTATAGAATTGACTATTCGAGTTTTGAGACTCAAATAGATGCCGAAGGCCGATCCGTGCTAAATGAAGATTTTAGTGATACTATTGATTCGTTTAAGCAATGGTGTAAAGGACAAGAAAAAACCTTACAAAATTTATTTATTGCAAAAAGATAAAAAATGGACTATCAATATATTACAATACCTGATCAAATTTCTATCAGTGAGATAGAACACAATAATTATTGCTTGACGCCTTCCAAGTATTCCGCTTTTCACCCAAACGCCAATGTTAACTTTGAACCATTAAATAGTTTGGTGTCAGAATCTTCTTCAAAAAAGAAAATAGTTAAAAAAGAGCGATATTTTTATTCTGAGATTGGAGATATTGAAATTAGCACCGGTGAGGTCGACGGAAAGGAATTTTGGGGAATAGATATACCTTCTGAAAATCCTAAGATTGTTAAGCAAAATGATATTTTACTTTCAACGGTTAGAACTTATAGAGGAGGTATTGGTTTTATGTGTTTTAATAAAAAAAACAGTGTGTGTTCTCCTGCACTTACAGTAATTAGAGAAGTGTCTCCTGTCATAACCAAAGAATATCTACTTTCTATATTAAGAACACCCTTTTTTATAGAGCAAATATTTGGTTTTCAAAATAAAGGTATGTATCCAAGGTTAGATAAATCTGCAATGAAATACATTTTGATACCAATTCCAAAAAGAAAAGAAATAATAGAATATATAACGATACTAACAAAAGCCATTGTCAATAAAGAAAAACTGATAAAAGAAAGACACAACTCCATTCTTAAAAAAATAGAAAATGAACTTACAAGTAACCAAAAATCATCTCAGTTCAAATTTGATTTCCCAACCTTAAATGAACTAATTGAAACAGGGAGATTGGATACGCATCTTTATCAAAAGAAGTTTAAAGAAACAGATTTCTTAATCAAAAATTATTCACATGGCTACCAAACCATTTATGATTACGGCTTCGCTTTATCAAGAGGACAAAATCTGCAAGTATCTAATATTGGAGACAGTATCTACTCTACAGATTATCATCCCAATTTCTATACCCTAATGTTGCCGAAATTTTTATCTAAATATGGAACTGTTGATACCGTAAAATATTTGGGAAATCCAAAGGATTTAAAAACATTAAAAAAGGGAGATTTGATTTTTGGAGCAGAGGGATTCGAAAAAGGGCGCTCAATTGTAATCATTGAGGAAAAGGAGCGGACAATAACAAATATTCATGGTATAACTATTCAACAAGAAGAACATGATGTAGTAAAGGCCGTTTTTATTAAATGCTTCTTGGATTATTTAAGAAACAAAGGGATAATTGATTTATTTGCTGTTGGTGGAAACGGAGGCAGTTTGGCACAAAAATATTGGGATTATATTCCGTTTCCGAAGTTTGGTAGAAATAAACAACTTGAGATTGCTCTATTGTACCATAATGATAAAATAAAATATGAAACAACAACCTGCTGTAATATAGAAACATTTATACAAATAGATAATGACTATAATAAAACAGCCGGCATCTACGAGCTGGATAAAACAGCTAAGCTATTGAAAGAAAAACTAAATCAAGCTATTGATGACATAGTAAATGATAAACAAGTAGATATAACTTTCGACCTGTCTTGCACGAAATAAGCCCCATGCTTTTACCCCTTTTTTACTTCAACGTCCACTGCACCGAGCGGCGATATTCGTTCCACATTTTCAGATACAGTCCGTTTTG
>JAIRLY010000012.1 GCA_031259075.1 Dysgonamonadaceae bacterium
CGGCAGCTACCGGACTTACTTTGTTTGCAATTTCCATATTCCGGATTTTCTTCTCTACATTTTCACCATTTAAGAATGTTTCCGATTGATCGGTTTCCGGATTTTTCACAAAAGAAATACGAATGTCTTTTATTGTTTTTTTCAAGGCGTCTAAATCCAATTCTCTACCTGTGAAAAGTTGATTTCGCAAACAAAACAAAGTGACAGCCCGATACATGGCGCCGCTGTCAATATATGTGTAACCGATTTGGCCTGCAAGGGCTTTTGCCATTGTGCTTTTTCCGCAAGATGAATAACCATCAATAGCGATAATGATCTTCTTCATAGCATTTTATTATAATCTCATTTCTGCAAACGAAGTAGATATACCGAACAAAAAAGAGGTGGCGGAAAGATTATATTTTCCTACAGCGCAGGAAACGCTAAAGGATTTTACTTTTAAGCCGGCGCCTATTGAAAAGCCTCCGAATATATTTCCCTCCTGCAAGTGCATATCCATGCTTCGCTTCAGGTTATATCCTACTCCAATCCAAAAGTTATCGGAAGGAATAATATCAATTCCTAAAATAAGGTGTTTTCCTAATGTTTTAATAAAAGAATCCTCTGCGCCGTTCAGATTGTCGAATTTCCACTGTTTCAAATAAACGCCCGTTATGGATAAACGAATCGGCGCATGATTTAATTTTCTACTTATACCGAACTGTATGTCCCAAGGCAAAGCCGCTAATTCTTCTTCATAGGCTTTTATTTGTCTTCCGATGTTTTTACCGACTAAACCGAACGAAAATTCATGATCTTCATCGTAATAACTTAATCCTAAATCCACTCCCAATCCGATAGCCGTATTGTGATAATAGTTAGAATAAAGAAATTTACCTGTGATTCCTCCGCGAATTTTATCTGTTAAATCATGGGAAAAAAAGAAACTGGCACAAATATCATTCGCAGTCAGATCTCCTAAAATAACATTGTTTTCTGTCGTTTCTTTCATATTTCCGTAGTTTGCATAAAGCGCTCCGATACCCCAAGCGCCTCTATCGCCGATTGATTTGGCAAATACGACATTTCCTATTCCAATATCTGCGATATAAGCTAAATAATTTGCATTCAAGGTCAAATCCATTTCAGGGCCAAGAAAAGCCGGATTATTATAAATAAGGGAAATATCGTTTTCTATAACTGAAATATTTGTACCTCCTAAAGCAGAAGAACGTGCCGAATGAGGCAACAAAAGATAATCGAACCCTGATTTCCCTTTTTGCGCCCAAACGGGAAGGAAAAGAACGAATAATATAAAAGTAAAGAAAAATCTGCGCATATCTTATTGGATTAATAACACAAATATAACGAAGAAAATGAAAAAGAATTGTATTTTATTTCAATTCAAAATCGACCATCGTGCGGATATCCGTTGAAGACGCTCCTATATACACTTTAAATTTACCCGGTTCGGCAATCCATGTTCTTTTCTCATCATCGTAGAATTTCAAATCGTTTAAGGAGATGACAAATTCGATTGTTTTTTCTTCCTCCGGATGAAGGAGAATTTTTTCAAACGATTTTAATTCTTTTACCGGACGTTCCAAAGTTGATTTTTCGTCGCCGATATAGAGTTGAACAATTTCTTTTCCTGTTTTCTTTCCTGTATTTTTTACAGGAACCGTTATTGTCAATGTTTCATTTTCTTGCATAAATTTATTAGAGATCGACGCTTTGCCGTAAGTAAACTGCGTATAACTTAATCCATGTCCGAATGGAAATAACGCTTTTATTTTATTACGATCATTCCAACGATAACCTGCAAAAAGATCTTCTTTGTAATTTTCTTCGCCGTTCTTTCCGGGATAATCGCCAACTGCATGTGCGCCCACATCGGTCAATTTAACCGGAAAAGTAAAAGGTAATTTGCCGGAAGGATTGCAATCTCCCAGTAGTATGCTTGCTAAAGCATTACCGGCTTCAGATCCTAAGTACCAAGACTCGATAATCGCCGGAACGTCGTTTACCCAAGGCATTGCTACAGCATTTCCAGAAATAATAACGACTACCAAATTTTTGTTGACTTTGGCTAAAGCGCTGATTAAAGCATCCTGTTTATAGGGTAATTCTAAGTTTGCACGGTCGTTTCCTTCGGAGTCTTGTCCGTCGTGTTTATTCAGACCACCGATAAAGATAACATAATCGGCTTCTTTTGCCACTTGAGAGGCTTCTGCGATCAATTCTTCCGGCGAGCGGTTGTCTGTAATGTCGCTCGATTTCACGCCGTCTTGTATGGCTGTTGCTTCTCCCACATAACCTCGTGCATACACTACTTCGGCTTTAGAGCCAATCCTGTTTCTGATGCCATCTAAAGGAGAAATCTCATATTTGGCTTTCAACGAAGAACTTCCTCCGCCAATAGTCATCATTTTAACTGCATTTTCACCGATTACCGCAACTTTTTTCACTGTGTTTAAATCCAAAGGCAACAGATTGTTTTTATTTTGCAATAAAACAATTCCTTCTTCGGCAATTTGTCGAGCGGCCAATCCGTGTTCCGGGGTTGCGAATGAACCAAAAGGACGATGCCGGTTCATTGTAGTACGAAAAACCAAACGAAGAATATTACGTACTTTTTTGTTTACTTCTTCTTCTTTTACCTTTTGAGATTGCAATAATTCCAAAAAAGGAGTCGCTAAATAATATTGGTCGAAAACATTTCTTTTTCCCGACGCCAAACCATCGGTCCAAGTACCAAATTCCATGTCAATTCCTTGATAAATAGCTTGTTCTGTATTATTTACTCCGCCCCAGTCGGAAATCACTACTCCATCAAAATTCCATTCTCCCCGAAGAATATTATTTAATAAATATTCATTTTGACAACACCATTGCCCTTTGTAACGATTGTAAGCGCCCATAATCGCCCAGGCTTTCCCCTCAATAACGGCTGCTTTAAAGGCGGGCAAATAAATTTCGTATAAGGCCCGGTCACTTACATTTACATTTACGGTGTGACGGTCAATTTCCTGATTATTCAGTGCAAAATGTTTGACGCAAGCAGCCACGCCATTACTTTGAACTCCCTGAACATAAGGAACTACCATTCGGGAAGCTAAAAAGGGATCTTCTCCCATATACTCAAAATTACGCCCGTTGAGCGGTGTGCGATAGATATTTACGCCCGGCCCTAACAGTACATTTTTGTTCCGATACCGGGCCTCTTCTCCAATAGATTTACCGTAAAGCGCCGCCAATTGCGGATTCCATGTAGCCGCCAAACAAGTTAGTGCAGGAAATGCCATACACGAATCGTTTGTCCATCCGGCTTGTCCCCAATCGTCCCACAGCACTTCCGCGCGAATTCCATGAGGGCCGTCTGTCATCCAATTTTCAGGAATGCCCAAACGGGGAACTCCTGCCGAACTGAACTGGGATTGGGCATGAATCATTTTTACTTTTTCTTCCAAAGTCATGCGCGATAAAGCATCTTCTATGCGTTCTTCTATCGTTTTGGAATCGTCTAAATAAACCGGTAATTTATTTTGCGCTGTCAGGGAAATCACAAATAAATTTAAGAAAAGAATAATTTGTATTTTTTTCATGAAAATAAATATTAAAATGAAATTATTTTATTGAATCATAATTTATAAAAAGTACAAAGTTAAAAATCTTATAAATACAATATCCTTTTTTCTAAAGATAAATTTCATTTTTGATGAAAAACTTTATAAAATATTAAAACAAATCTCTATCTTTACCGTTCTTTATATAAAAGATGATTTATAAAAGTGATGAAATCCTGTTTTATACTTTGTATATTATTAAATATTCTGTTTTTAACCGGGTGTAGAAACGAAAAATCGTATGTAGTGGAAGGAAATATAGAAGGTCTCACAAGTTCTGCTATTTATGTAGTTTCTACTTTTGATAACAAAACCAAAATAGATACTCTTTTTGCTAAAGAAGGGAAATTTAAATTTGTATCCTCTTACGATTCCGTAAAACCAATTATTATTTATATGGAAGAACAAACCGTATGGATCACTGTTTGGGTGCAAAACGGAGAAACCATAACGATTGCCGGAAATGTGAATCATCCCGAATTGATTGAAATCACCGGAAATGAAATTAACAATTTGCTTACGGAATTTAAACAATACAATAAAGAAGTAAACAAAGATACGCTTATTTATCGTGCCGAATGTTTTGTAGAGGAACATCCTGCTTCTATTGCCGCTTTAGTAGTGATACAGGATTATTTGATGGAAAACGAACATCCGGATGTTCTCGGCACTTATTTGTCTTCTATCGAAAATCCGGCTAAGCAAGACTTGTTATACGCACGGCTAAATGCTGTTTATCACCGGCTTTTACAAACATCTATCGGAAATTTGGCGCCCGATTTTTCCGTCGTTGATGTGAAAGGCGATACACTTACACTGAAGACATTTAAAGATCGATGTCTGTTGTTAGCTTTTGAAAGTTTTGCTTGTAAAAGTTACGACAATAATTTTCCTGTTTTGAAGAAAATAGATAAAAAATATTCCGATAAAAAACTGGCTGTTTTGAGCATTGCTTTTGATGAAGACAATGTTGACTGGAAAGAAATATCCAAAAAATATAATATTTTGTGGTTGCAAGTAATAGACAGGCAAGGATTAGCATCTCCTTTACTTACGCAGTATAATGTTAATGTTTTGCCGGACTATTTTTTAATTGATAATCAAGGCAAAATAATTGCCGCACATGATTCAATAACTAAGATCGAAACAATATTAAAAGAACATATCAAATAATTTATTTTTTTTAATCTTAATTATTTTTTAACACTTAACTATACAACTATGTTAGTAAAAACTTATGCGGCTGCCCTTCAGGGAGTAAATGCTACGATTATTACAATCGAAGTCAATTGCAGTAAAGGAATCAAATTCTTTTTGGTCGGACTTCCGGATGTAAGTGTCCGAGAATCACACGAACGAATTACTTCTGCGTTAGGATTTAACGGAATAAAATTTCCTCGAAACCAAATTGTTATCAATATGGCTCCTGCCGATATTCGCAAAGAAGGTTCTGCTTATGATTTGCCTTTAGCCATCGGGATTCTTGCCGGTTCTGAGAAAATAAAGACGGATAAAGTGGGCGACTATCTTATGATGGGAGAATTGTCTTTAGATGGGATGCTCAAATCGGTAAAAGGAGTTTTGCCGATTGCTATTAAAGCCAAAGAAAAAGGATTTAAGGGTGTGATCCTGCCTAAGTCAAATGCTCGGGAAGCTGCTGTTGTAGCCGGTTTAGATGTTTATGGGATGGAAAATATAAGCGAAGTCATTCAATTTTTTAACGACGAGATTGAATTGGAAAGAACGGTTGTAGATCCGAGAAAAGAATTTTATTCCAATCAGGCGGTAATGGAATGGGATTTCTCGGAAGTAAAAGGCCAGGAAAACGTAAAAAGGGCTTTGGAGGTAGCTTGCGCCGGAGGACACAACTTGCTTTTCGTCGGCGCTCCGGGCGCAGGGAAAAGTATGTTAGCCAAACGAATTCCATCTATTCTTCCTCCTTTATCTTTGAGTGAAAGCCTCGAAACAACCAAAATTCATTCGGTAGCCGGAAAAATTAACCACAACGGGTCTTTGATCGCTATCCGGCCTTTCAGAAGTCCGCATCATACCATTTCGAGCGTAGCCATGGTGGGAGGCGGTTCTTATCCTCAACCCGGAGAAATCAGTTTGGCGCATAACGGCGTTTTGTTTTTAGACGAGATAGCCGAATTTAACAAAACGGTTTTGGAAGTTCTTCGTCAACCTTTGGAAGACCGCAAAATAACCATTTCCAGGGCCAAGTTCACCGTAGAATATCCGGCCGGATTTATGCTGGTCGCCTCCATGAATCCCTGTCCTTGCGGTCATTTTAATAATCCCAATAAAGAATGTGTTTGTTCGCCGCAACAAATACAAAAATATCTGAATCATTTGTCGGGACCACTATTAGACCGGATTGACATCCAAATAGAGATTGTCCCGGTTCCTTTTGAAGCGATTTCGGATACACGTCCGGCAGAATCCAGTGCCTGTATTCGTCAGCGAGTGATTCAAGCGCGAAAAATACAAGAACATCGTTTTGCGAACGAAGAAGGGATTTATTGTAATGCACAAATGCACACGCGCCTGTTACATGCACACGCTCAACCCGATCAGGGCGGGCTATTGCAATTAAAAAATGCAATGGAACGATTGAGTCTTTCTGCTCGCGCTTACGACCGGATATTACGTGTAGCCCGCACTATCGCCGATCTGGAAGGGACGACGAATGTGTACGCTCATCATATCGGTGAAGCAATTAGCTACCGGAATTTGGA
>JAIRLY010000069.1 GCA_031259075.1 Dysgonamonadaceae bacterium
TTTGCGATTCTTTCAAATTCATATCCGTGAGGTTTGTATCAAACAGAAATGTAACTGTATTTACAATGCTGTAATAAGTTTATATATGTTCGGTAAAATTGTCGACAAAAGCCAATTGACTCTTTGCTAAAATATATCCTTTAAATCGATTTTCTGACTGCGACTACATCCGCCGATACGTTCAAATGTCGAGAGGATTTCTCCTTAATTCCCGTTTTAATTCCGACAACAATTGTTTTTCCGACGGCAAGTAAAGCTGATATTTGCTTGCCATAATCCTCGTATTGTCTTCGGGAAGCGTGTATTTGACTACTGCATCGTTTTTGTCGGCACAAAGCAGAATACCGATAGTCGGATTTTCTTCCGGAAGTTTTTCTTTTCTATCGTAATAATTGACATACATTTGCAACTGTCCGACATCTTCGTGAGTGAGCTTGTGGGTTTTGATTTCAAAGAGAACAAAACAGCGCAATAAGCGATTGTAGAAAACCAAATCCACAAAAAATTCATCATCCTCAAGCAATATTCGTTTTTGCCGAGCGATGAACGAAAATCCGTTACCCAACTCCAAAAGAAAATCTTGCAAATTGTTAATCAAAGCGCTTTCCAAATCTTTCTCATAATAAGATGAATCACGTTTCAATCCAAGAAATTCCAGTATCATCGGGTCTTTGATAATTTCCGCAGGATTTTCGGGTATTCTCTTTCTGCGCGCAACTTCCAAAACGGACTGTTTGTCGTTGCTGAGCAACAAACGCTCATAAAGTCCCGAGTTGATTTGCCGCTCCAATTCGCGTCCTGTCCATCCGTTATAGAGAGTTTCATATTCGTAATACTCCCGCTTATCACAGTCATCTATCTGGATTAGAAGCCGATATTGCATCCAGTTGAATTGTGAACGCAGTGCGTTCACAATTGGATACGTCCGGTAAAATTGCCGGCAAAAAGCTAATTGACGATAAGAAAACCCGCTACCAAACTCCGATTCTATTGCGACAGCAAGATTACGTATTAAGTGTTATTTATTTAATAATAATTCGCTAAAAAGCAAACAATAGTCAATATTATTTATTATTTTTATGTTAAATTGAATTTGTTTTTTACTTTGATAATAAGCCTTTCGTAACATACCATCGGAACAACAATAAAACCGTTCCTTTTACAGGTTGAAATATAAGTATAAAACCTGCGCATAAAATAATTGAGGCGGACCATTTAACCAATTCCAAAAATAACCGTTTAAAATATTGAATTTTAGACAATGGAAGAGTACGTAATTTTTCACTTATTCCTATTCCTAATCCCATACGTTTAATATATTCTATAGTGGTTCTGCTTTCCGGAATCACATGTTCTACTTCGATATCGGGAAGATAACGAATCTCGCCTTTTATTTTTTTCAGACGGTAAAAAAAATCTTTCTCTTCTCCGGCTAAAAGATTTTTTTGAGTACGTCCCAACTGAGGGTTAAAAAAACCAATAACATCAACGCTATTTTTAGAAATCCCCATATTCGCTCCAATAGGATATTTGTTATTTTTAAACAATACGGATTTATCACCCAAATCTATAGCAGAAACCCATGAATATGTCCATTTTGACAACCATGCAGGGGCTTTTCCCGACTCAAATAATGGTATAATTTTCCCCCCGTAAGCTAAGATATCAGGATACAATTTTATGTTTTTCTCTAAATTCATGAGATAATTTTTTTTTACAAACGAATCGTCGTCAAGGAAGATATATAAATCTCCCCGCGCCTCTTTAATCCCTCTATTTCGTGCATGAGACAATCCTTGTTTTGGCTCGATAAAATACCGGAAATCGACGTTTGGAAAATCTGCTCGAAAATGCCGGCATTCTGTTTCTGTATTGTCGGTACTGTTATTATTGATTAAAATAATTTCGTAAGAGGTATATGGAAAATCATTTTCCGCAATATTTTTCAGTGCGTTGTAGAGATACTTATCTCGATTGTAAGTGCAAATAATGATACTTAGCATAATTTGATAATAAATGTTATTTTTTGCTTATATATTTGCCATTTTTTTTGAAGCGCCCAAATCAACATAAGATTCATTTGTTTTGATTATATCCTGATGTTTACCATTTTCCCCAATAACGTTCTATTAATTCTTTTTGTTCAGATGTAATATTTGCAGGATAATTCCCGAATAAATCGTAAAATTTTGGTGTATCCGGATACACTTTTGCATTAATTTTACTCGAACCATTTACGATATACTCTACTGTTTGATTAAACAAATAGTGCGCTTTCCCCATGCAGATAGAATAACCTAAATGTGTGCCGATATTATTTGACATTGTTACATCAGACAACCATATTAAATCTTTTAACCTACTCAAAAAATTAGGGTCGCTGCTATGACCGGCAGATACAATTTTAATTTTATCGGAAATATATTTTTCATACGACAGAAGACGTTGTTTATCTAAAATATCTTTCCAGTAAAGGCAAATAAATATCATATCAAAATCATTTTCAATTCTGAAAATTTCTTTCATTAAGTCCGCTTCATCATATTTTGCATGTATTGTTTTAATAGAATGGCTTGGAAAAACCAATAAAATTTTGCCGTATTTTTGTTTTAACAAGTCTAATTCTTTTTGTGTCTTAAAAAACTCTGCACCTTTAATATACGGTCCAATTGCTATAACTTTCCGTCTCAGATTATGCATATTGTAAAATGCGTCAAGAGTTGATTTACGAACGTTTCCAAAAGTATAAATACGTTTTAGGCATAATCTGTTTGCATAACCTTCTAATGCTACATCTTCAGGTCGGCAATAAAAACTTATGCCATGTTCCAAATATTCTGTAATAAAATTAAATCGACTGTTTTTTAATTTTGCGATAGCTTTGTAATTACCATAATGGCATACGGATGAAAAATGTTTTGGTGTAATAAACCGTGGATTTGCCAGTGTTTTATAATCAAAATAGTCGATATTTTTCATTTTATGAGAATAATAGCAATATATAACTATTGAACGAATAAATTCAAAAAGCAATTTTGGCAACAAATAACAATATCTAACAAATTTCATGTATGAATATTTTTAATTACAACATTTTCTCCTTGCATGGAAAATTCATATGCTGAGATTTGACTGTTAATCGCTTGGAAAAAAGTTTTTGCACAATTAAATTCTATCGAATCATGTAATTCTATTACAATAGTATTCATTTTTGGTAACCATTCGAAATTGTCAAAGAATAGTTGTTTCTCGCTTGTCTCTATATCAATTTTTAATATATCAACGACATTCATATCATACTTATTCAATAATGAATTCATTGATATTGCCGAAACATTGCCATTAATTACATCTTCTTCGACGACCATAGCCCATTTTCCCTTATTATATTTGTCATAAACTTTTAGTTTTGTGTCCTTGTTCCAAAGACCACAGTTTTCGCAGTATATATCTTTGTAAGGAGTTACATTTCTCTGCAATAATTCAAAGTTTTCAGGGTCCGGTTCTATACAAATAATAATTGTTTCCGGATATTTATTTTTTATATAAATAGCGAATAATCCAATATTTGCACCGGCATCAATGACAAATCGGGAATGGCTATCAAAGTCAATATTGTACTCTTCTTTGATAAATATTTGTATGAAAGTGAAAAAATCGGAGGTTTTTGCTCGCATAGAAAATATGTGTTCAATTCCATGAAGTTTAATGTTATTAAGGCAACCTATCTTAAATCTAATAAAAACTTCTATAGTTTTTATAATGCCCAAATTTTTACATCCTAATAAAAATGTCCTTAAAGCTTTAATCATAATATGTTATTATATTTAAAATTATATAAAATATTTCGTAATAAATTCCAATTCAAATCTTGTCATATTTTTATTGTTATAAATTCTCAATTTACATATCGTCTATCGACAGTCCGCGAAAATCTATTGTGTATCCTTTCAGATTTGCCACAAGATTTTCCGCTTTTTTTCTCAAAACACCCAAATTTATATTCTTTGCCTGTCGTTTCACTTCGACAATTATTGCTGTTTTTTCGTATTCGTTAATAGCCACAATATCAATTTCGTTCTGATTGCCGGTTTCCCAATATGAGCCGATTTGAGAGAGATTCTCATCTGCCGAAATTTTTGCGCGAAAATAGCGTTCCAAAATCTGTCCGCTGTAAGTATTGTAATCACGATTGATTATATTTTTCACATAATCAAAGTTTTCCATTTCCACAGCGCCGCGATATTTATAAACGAAACGAAACCAAAAATTCAAAAAATTATCATTAATACGGTATTTTACTGTTTTACCTGCCGGTTTTGAAAGCACGGGACGAATCTTTGTAATCAATCCAAATTCATTTTCTAATTTATCCAAATATCCGCCTAAACTTATTCCCATAATCGTCTCCATTTCCGAACGGGAAGTTTTCGACGAAGCAATGAGCATCAAAATTGAGAAGTAGTTGCCATAATCCTTGCCAAATTCATCTATCAACACGTTTTTGCCTTCATCCAGGAACAGCGAATTTTCCGAAAATATCTCATCTATAATTTTTTTCACTGTAAATGCTTTGGCTTCGACAAGTAAATCTACATACTTTGCCACACCGCCGGTGAAAAGATAAAAAGCCAACAAATCTTCGTTTGTAAATTCAGGATAATAATCGCCAATAATTTCCTTAATAGTATTAATATCAAACGATTTAACATGCATACGCGCAGTTGCACGACCGAAAAGCGGTTCTTTTGAATTTTCGAAAATCTGTTTCATCAACGAATAAACCGAACCGCAAAGAATAAGATTTAATTTGCTTCTATTTTTATACTTATCCCACAAATTCTGCATTTCACTGTAAACGGAAGGATTGATATTGCGAAATTCCTGAAATTCATCAATCATTAATGTGAAATTTTCATTTTCGGATAAATTCATCAAATACCCGAAAACGTCCTTGAAATTCCGCATCGTGCCATAAACGGTTACACCAAGTTTATTTTGAATTTCTTCGATAAATTCTTCGCAAAGCAACGCTTCGTTTTTCTTCTCAACAAAAAAATAAACCGCCTTTTTGTCGACGAACGAATTGACAAGCAAAGAGGTCTTTCCAACACGTCGCCGTCCGACGACAAAGGTCATCTGCGCCGTTTCCGCTGACTTTTGCCTGTTTTTTTCAAGCAATGCCATCTCTTTTTCACGATTATAAAACTTTAACATTGTCGTGTTTTCTTTTTTGCAAAAATACAAAATATCCTCGAATTGCAACCGCCGTTACTGTAACCGCCGTTACAATTTTGCATATTTTTTTATTTCACAATGAATTTCAATTCAAATCTTGTTCCTTTTTCCAAATCTCGGTTCACTTTTTTTCCGACGATTTCATTCAGGTATTTCGGATGCAGCCCGTACCCGGGACGTACGGAGCGTACATTTTGTTCGGTGATAACATCTCCGGTTTTCATGTCTTCTGCGACATAAAGCGAACGGGAGCTATTGCGCCCTGTTCGCATCTTATCGGTTAATCCGTATGACGCCTTTCCAATTGCTTTTTCTGCTATACGGATATCTTTTACCATTTGGGTAAATTCTTTTTCGTCTATAGAAAATGCAGCGTCGGGACCGCCGATAGACCGGTCGATAATAAAATGCTTTTCTACCATCACCGCCCCCAAAGCAACAGCCATAATTACAGATATTGAACCCATTGTATGGTCGGATAATCCGGATTTCACTTCAAAATGTTTCGCCAGTTCGGGAATCATGATCAGATTTGCTTCTTCGACGGGCGCAGGATACGAAGATGTACATTTCAATAGTGTAATATCGTTGTTTCCCACTTTTCGGCATGTATCTACTGCTAATTGAATATCCGCTTCATCGGCAATACCCGTAGAGATTACCATCGGCTTCATTTTCCGTGCGGCATATTCAATCAATGGAATGTCGGTGATTTCAAATGAAGCGATTTTATAAATCGGATTATTTAATGTTTCTAAAAAATCAACAGCCGATTTATCAAATGGCGCTGAGAAACAAACTAATCCTTCCTGATGCGCCACATCAAACAACTCGGCATGCCATTCCCACGGAGTGTATGCTTCCTGATACAAGTCGTATAAATAGCGATTTTCCCAAAGCGAGCCTTTTTCGATCTCAAAATCTTTTGTCCGAACATCGAGGGTTATGGTATCTGCCGTATAAGTCTGTAACTTAATGGCGTCGGCGCCTGCCCGTTTGGCGGCTTTGACCGTTTCTATCGCCGTCTTTTTGCTGCCGTTATGATTGGCTGAGAGTTCAGCTACAATGAAAGTTTTCATATTAATTTTTGACTTTTTTTATGTGTTTTGCGTTTTACTTATTTTCCAATAACCGCCTTTATCGGGTCCCCCACTCGTTCAATAAATCCTCCGGATTTAAGTTTAGAGAGATTTTCTTCTATTTTTCTTTTTGAAATTCCAACGATTAACGATAATTACATGGTTGCAATGTATGGATATTCAGAGATTTTATCAAGGATTTTCAACTGATTGTCAGTTAATTTTTCTTCGACTTTTTCATGTCCGATACGTTCGATAAACCTAAGTGATTTAAGTTTAAAGATTGTTTTTTCTATTGTTCTTGTTGTAGTCTGTGTCAATTCAGAAAGTTCCTTAATAGTAATTTGTGGATTCTCTATAATTGCATTTAATATTTTCTTCCGAACTTTTTGTGTTTTCTTCCGAACTTTTAATGTACTGTTATACTTTATTAATTTCTCATTCCTTAATGATTTTTTCTTGAGTATTCGTTATTGAAATATTATCTATCTGACCACCTTTATGATCATTTTTCTGACCACCTTCGTCATCTATTTTTTCACCGACCTTACTCACTGCCTCATTTATTTTCCAATAACCGCCTTTATCAGTACCTTGTCTTTCTACGATTCCAATGTGTTTTAGTTTATTTATTTATCTGTTTTTGGATAACTGAAGAATTGATATTCAAAATATCGGACAACTCTTTTATTGATATTTTGGGATTATCTGTCATTGCTTTAATGATTTTTTCTTGTGTATCCGTTATTGAAATATTATCTTTCTGACCACC
>JAIRLY010000182.1 GCA_031259075.1 Dysgonamonadaceae bacterium
ATCGAATCGCGCCCGCTGTGGAAACCGATGCACCTGCAACCGGTTTTCAGCGATTATCCGTATTATGGCGAGGGAATCTGCGACGCTTTGTTTGATAAAGGATTATGTTTGCCTTCGGGATCGATATTGACTGAAAAAGAATTGACCAAAGTAGTCGAAACCATACAAACCGTAAATATCGGAAAGATAACTGTGAAATAGACTTATCGGAATGAATCAATTCCTGAAGCTCTTTTATCGTACCCGTTGTATCGTCGATAGGTTTTAAGATTTCGATATTCCAAGATTTTCCGGTTTCATATCTTTCCTATGCATATTTGAATGATTCGACGCCGGCAGTAACTGCCTTTCCTGATGCACGGTATTTTTCCCGAGCAGCTATGGCATTGAGATAAGATGTTTGAATTTCTTTGTAAAGTGTTTTTTGTATCTTCTAATACCAATAAAGATAGGAATATTCAAGTTCAAGCTAATAAATTCGTCGGCATTATTTCGAATTTGATTAGAGAAAGGAGTATTTGAATATGCGTTCCCTGTATTTGGATTTAATTTCTTTTTACATAATCTACAAATGAATCCATCTGTCCACCATATTGTTGAATATACAACAATCCCTCTTGATATAAACGTGATATCTCCTGTTCATGGAAACTTATTCCTATCGTTTTTATGTAGCGAGTTTTGCCCGATGACTTGCTAACAATGACTACGCTTGTGCTACAGACCGATTCTTTTTCTTACGTACAAACATCACACAAATATACATATTTTATCCTTGCGACACCCAAACGGGTGTCGCAAAAAATCATAAGTATAACATTATTACATAATTACAAAATAAAATAAAAAAAGGTGACGAAGTCAGGAAAAAGGCATCTCTCACCTGAAAATTTCTTTCCTTTACGCACTTGTTCAAGGCGTTATTTGTGCCGGAATCATTCTTGTTTATCAACAACTTCCCTCTTGTAAATGGTGGATTGTTGCAGGGATAATTCTCTTATTGATAGGAATTTATTCGACAAAATTCAAAAAAGGTTAATCTCCCGTCATTTTCTTTATAATACTATAAGCATCCACCATCCCCAGTTCTCCGGACTTACTTAAATCCTCTATTCCTCGATTTGTTTCTCCCAAATACAAGTAAGTCAATCCTCTATTGAAATATGCTTCCAAAAAATCGGGATTACGTTTGATTGCTTCATTGTAATTATTTATTGCCGATCGGAAATCTTTTTGCAAGCAATAGAGATTACCTTTATTGAAATAAGCGAATACAAAGTCCGGATTCAATTGGATAACTGTTTCGTAATCACGCATAACCAAATCCAATTCATAATTTCTCTTTGTATTGTTCAATCCTTCCTGTTGTTTCGGATTTTCATCGCCCGATTGTTGAATATATGGATTATTTAACGGCTTTACAGTTCGTTTTTGAGGGATTGTTTCTATATTTAAAGAAAGTGAATTTGCATCCGTATTATTTTCTTTTGAAAAATTGATTTCCAATTGTTTATATCGCACTATTGCGCGATTGAAGTATGCAGGAATGAAATTCGGATCCATGTCGATTACCCTGTCATAATCGCTAATAGCTTCCGACAAATCTTGCAAGACCATGAAATCCATTGCTCGTCCGAAGCAGGCATTGACGTCTTTTGGATTCCTGTCTAAAACCAGCGAATAATGATCGATAGATTGAAAATGGTGCGCTGCCTGATCGTCGGTCAAGGGCGCTTCGTGATTGACTATCTTCAACTGATGATACAAGATGCGCTTGTTGTTGTATTCGGAAATCATTTTGTCAATGTGCGAAGTGGAAATATCAATCACGTCCGGACTTTCGTAATACGTAATTACAAACAAAGGCTCTAAATCGACTTTTACCTGCCTGTCCTGAACCTTTCCTCTGATTTCGTTCTTATATTTGGATTGTAATTCTTCGTCTTTATCGAAGACAACCAGTCGGTTGAACTTATTGATGTTTTTATCGGATTTTTCCCTGATTTTCTCTTCCGAGCGATTTGTTTCCGTTAGTTCATTCGAATCAAGAACTTCTTTTCCGGTAATTATTTTGCCTTGTTCTCTTTGTTTGCGCAGATTTTGTTCCAAATCGTAGGCATACCAATAATCATATTCAGCCTCTTTCAGATCATTCATTTTTCTTTTGACTTCCGAACGGAAATAATAAGCCGGTACAAAATTGGGATATTCATTGATTACTTTATTCAAATCGGATATTGCATTACGATAATTTTGCGTTTCTTCGTTTAAGATGGCTCGATTGTAGATTGCCATAAAATTATCCGGTTCCAATTCGATTACTTGATTAAAATCTTCAAGCGCTCCATAAACGTCTCCTACATGCGAACGGAGCAATCCTCTGTTAAACAAAGCGATAAGATTCTTAGAATCCATGTTGATTACGATATCATAATCGGCCATAGCTCCTCTTAAATCATTTAAATAATAACGAACCAATCCTCTATTAATGTGATATCCGGATTGTTTTGTTTCTAAATGGATTGCCTGATTAAGATCTTTCAAAGCTTGATTATAATCTTCTTTTTGAAGATAAAGCATCGCTCTTTGAGCATAAGCGGGGGCATAATATTTGTCTATTTCTAAAGCCTTGTCATAGTTTGAAAGAGCTTTCACGAAATCATCCTTTTCGCTATAAATAGAACCTAACGTCAAATAAGCCTGTACATATCCCGGTTGAAATTTCAGGAGTGTTTCTAAAGTTGCAAGTGCAGAATCATATTCTTTAAACTGTACATACGCAATAGATTTATTGAGTAACATTTGCTTGTCTTCCGGATGAAATTCCAAGCCTTTATTGTAATCTTCAATTGCTCCTTCGTAATTATTTAGATTTTGCCGGGCTGCACCGCGGCATTGGTATGCATAGACCAGAAAAGGATTTCTTTCGAGACATAAAGTAAGATCTCTTTCCGCTCCTTTATAATCGTCCAAACTGAATTTGGCTATCGCTCGATACAAGTAGGGTTCTGCCAGATAAGGTTTCGATTTGATTACTTGGTTAAAATATTGGATAGAAAGGACATAATCTTCAAAATATAAAGCGTTTTTACCAATAGCAAGCACCCGGTTTGTATTTATTTGTGCGTTTATGGAAAAACCAAGACAAACAGATAGCAAGACAGTGAATAAAATGACTTTTTTCATTTTCTAAAAACGTTTTACCTTATACGAACAATTTACAATTCCCTTGCTGATTTTATTTAGTTTGGAACGAATCATCTGTTTACGCAGTCCGGAAATACGATCGACAAAAAGAATACCATCCAGATGATCATATTCATGTTGGATAACACGTGCCTTATATCCTTCATAAACTTCGTCGTGAGGTTGTAAATTTTCATCCAGGTATTGAATCCGTATCCGGTTGAAACGAGGAACTTTTTCATGAATAGTCGGAATAGAAAGGCAACCCTCTTCCATCGTATTTTCTTCTCCGTCTTTTTCTATAATATGAGCGTTGATAAAAACCTTTTTGAAACCGTCGCAAGTCGGATCTTGATCTTTGTAAGGACTTAAATCAACTACTAAAATCCGGTCTTCCAATCCGATTTGAGGGGCTGCAAGTCCGATACCGTCTGCTTTGTACATCGTTTCAAACATATTTTCCAATAGAACGCTTAAATTGGAGTAGTCCGGAGAAATATCTTTCGTTGTTTTTCTCAATACCGGATGACCGTATAAATAAATCGGAAATATCATTTTCTAATTGTTTCTAAATAAGTTTGCAATAAAATAGTTGCGCTTAATTCATCAACTAATTCTTTATTTTGCCGCTGTATTTTTTTTAATCCTCCCTGAATCATCGCTTTATGAGCCAATACGGAGGTAAATCGTTCATCTACCCATTTGATTTCAACAGAAGGGATCGCTTTCTGTAATTTTTCTTTGAATTTTTCAACACGTTTCATGTTTTCCGATGGCAGATAATTCATCTGCCGGGGTTCGCCTAATATAAACAATTCTATTTCTTGTTTTTCTGCATAATTTTTGAGATAAGAGATAACTTCGTGGCTGGATAAGGTTGCAAGTCCGCCTGCAATAATTTTTAGCGGATCTGAAACCGCAAGTCCTGTCCTTTTTTTACCATAATCAATTGCAATTATCCTTCCCATAATCAATTCGGCAAAGGTAATAATAAATAATCAAATCTACCAATGAATTTTCAATTATACGGAAAATAGACAGGAATACAAAAGGTGAAAGAACAGACACTGAAAACCGTAAGACGTTTTTTTAATCTTTTTATCTTGTCTATGCTCTTATCTTTCGTCTTGAAATTTATAGAAAAAAATATTTGTAATTTATTTGTAAAGGAATTTTAAATGATTTGTAAAACCGGCAATTTAATTTTGAAGCCGAAAAGCAATTTTGTAATTTTAACTAAATAGTTTTTGTTTTTTTGTGAAAATTATATAAATTTGTAGCTTACTGGATTTAATATATGTGTTATCTTTTTCAAATATTCCGTTTTCCAGGTCATTCACTGCTTCAAAAGAATGAAAAGATGTTTTTTTATGCTTTTCATTTGCTTTTTTCAAATAATTATGTAGGCAGATACACCCTCTCGCGCAAGTTAGAAGGCCATTTCGGATTTACAACACTTTATTCTTTTTACATAAAATAATTAAGAAAGCTGTACTGATTTAATAATTATGATTAATAACTATATAATAACAACTATAAATATAATATATAAATGAAAACAAAAAAATTTTTACGAAAAAAATTAAGCCTATGGCTTAAAAGTTTATTATTGATGACGGGCCTGGCGTTATTAACGCCTGATTGTATTTTTGGACAAGCGGCTTTACCTTTTTCATATGATGGAGGAGGAACTTCTTTATCTATGGGATTAACAGCATCTGGGTTAGGAAGCGATTATTCTTCCAGTCCTAAAATGAAGTTTGACAATAGTAGTGATTATTTAATTTTGAATTTTGATGAGGCTCCCGGAGCTCTTTCTTTTGATATTAAATGGAATCGATCTTCTACTACTGCATCTCGTTTTCCCGGAACATTTACTCTATACGAATCTGATAGCGGTTCAACTTATACAGTAGTGCAAACTTACAATTCAACGAGCGGGACGGCTCTTACAAATGCTAAAGTAGTTTCAGAATCCTTTATTACATTGAAATCAACAACTCGTTATATTAAGTGGGAATATACCAATAAAGAGGATGGGAATATTGGCATAGGAAACATCAGATTAGATAAATTTACACCTGTATATACGATTCAATACAGTATAAATGGTTCTATTTCAATTGAGAAATCTTATGTTAGAGAAGGCTCTGCTATTGATAATTTTCCAATTATACCTACAAAAAGCGATTGCGATGGTAATAAAGTATTTGTTGGTTGGATAGAGCAACCGATATCTGAAAATACAGATGTAGTGCCATTTTTTATTACTGAAAAATATTTTCCTGAGGGTGATAAAACATTGTATGCTGTATTTGCAACTGGAAATATAGCCGAATATGATGAATGGAGAGCTATAAACGATGTATCGGAGGTTACGGAAGGAACTTATGTAATCACGTTTGAACATGATGATAAACGAGGGGTTTATTTTTACTTACCAAGTGAAACTATTGCT
>JAIRLY010000253.1 GCA_031259075.1 Dysgonamonadaceae bacterium
TCCGTTTTGCCGCTTGTTTCCTCTGCGGCGCGGCGGCGGGAATTTGTGTCAGGTTATTTTTCAAGGACAAACATTTTTTCCGGTTTACGAAATTTGAAAACCTGTCGTCCCGCGACACCGACCCAAACCCGCTCATACGGTATCTGAAAAACTTCGGCAGGAATGTCAAAGCGACCGGAGGGTATTTTCTTGTCGGCATTGCTCTTTCCACGCTTTTTCAGCGCTATGTGCCACAGGAAGCCTTTGGAAAATTATTTGGAACCAACAGAGGTTTCGGCGTGTTAATGGCGGCGACTATCGGCGTTCCCCTGTATGTATGCGGCGGCGGCACAATCCCGTTGCTTCAAGCGTGGCTCATGAACGGAATGACTATGGGTTCCGCCGCCTCGTTTATGATAACCGGCCCGGCAAGCAAGATCACCAATTTAGGGGCGCTGAAAATCGTGTTAGGCATAAAACATTTTGCCTTTTATTGGCTCTTTGTGATCGCCTTTGCGCTGTTAAGCGGACTCGCGCTTGATTATGCGCTCTTGAGGGGATAATAACGATAACGATACAAACAAATACAAGGGGAACAAAAAGGAAGAAATTGTTTTCCATTGGTATTGTGTTGGTATTTACCGGTATTTTTAAGCAATGGCGTAAAGAAGTTACCATTGACTGAGGTACAACAATTTGGGGATGTGGACATGAAGTATTTGGGTGAGGATATAAAAAAACTTGGATTTGGATTTATGCGGCTTCCGATGATCGGAAATGAAGTAGACATCAAACAGACAAAAGAAATGGTTGACCTTTTCATGTCCGGGGGGTTCAGCTATTTTGACTCGTCTTGGGCATATATGGACGGAAAATCGGAAGAGGCGATGAAAACAGCTATTGTAGACCGTTACCCCCGTGAATCATTCCAAATTGCGACGAAGTGTCCCGTTTTTGTCGTTAAAACGGTTGAAGAAGCTCACAATATGATTTGGACTTCCTTAAAACGCATTGGTGTTGACTATATCGACTTCTATCTGCTTCATAATTTGGGCGGCAGCCGCACCAAAAGTTTTGATGATTTCGGAATGTGGGATTATGTGAAGCGCCTCAAAGAGAAAGGCGTGGTACGGCATATAGGTTTTTCTATACATGATACCGCTCAGGCGCTGGATAAACTTCTGACCGAACATCCGGAAGTGGAGTTCGTTCAATTCCAGTTGAATTACGACGATTGGGAAAACCCCGCTATTCAGGCGCGAAAGTGTCATGAGGCGGCCATAAGGCATCACAAACCCATTGTCGTGATGGAATCGCTCAAGGGTGGCCTTTTGACCAATCCTCCTCCCGGCGCGAAGGCGGTGTTTGAAGATGCCGCTCCCAATGTTTCTCTGGCATCGTGGGGGCTCCGATATACGGCTTCGCACGAAAACATTATTACTGTGTTGAGCGGAATGTCCACAATCGATCAAATGCGGGATAACGTTTCCTGCATGACAGACTTTCAGCCGCTTAACCGGGATGAATTATTGGTCATAGAAAAAGCGCGGGAAGCGATTGGCAAAATCTACTGTATTCCCTGTACGGCTTGTCAATACTGTATGGAGGGTTGCCCTCGGAGTATTCCTATTCCAAAAATTTTTGGCGCATACAACCGCAAGCTCATTTTTAATGATTTGCCTGCGGCTCGACTTCAATATGCGGTTGAAGTATTGAAAGGAGGAAAGGCATCGGACTGTGCTGCCTGTGGAAAGTGTGAACGGGTCTGCCCCCAGCATATCGGCATAATCGAAAACTTAAAGGTGATTGGACAGGAACTTGACGGTTTGTTATCCTAATTTGATTGAGGAAACAATATTTAATAAATCAGGCCATTGATAAAATTCAAGCATTTAAAAAAATCTCGTAACAATATCATATCAAGTATTAAATAAAGGATAGAGCAAACAAAAATAGTAATATACAAATTACGCTTTATTTTTGACAATGGTTTATAAATGAGGTTTTTCATGTCTTTTTTTTCAAGATATGGATATAATTTTTGATTCCATCTTAAAATATTATTTCCGACAACATTTTGATAACTGAGTTCATTAAACAGAGTAACTATATAACCGATTGTAACAAAGAAAGCAGTAAAACCGCTTAGAAATTTCATAGATACATTAGTCGCATTAATCTTTAAATTATCAATCATAATAACACCTATTGCAATAAAAAAATCACGAAACAAATTACGAATTAATGTATAGGCATTTTTATTACGTTCAGCCATTTCTATAAATAGGTTTCGTTTTAATTCTGAAAAAGATAACATCATTTCCCTGCTTTTTGAATGTAAATAATATTTATATGATTTTTTCGCATTCTCATAAATACTTAGAAGGTTTTCCGTTTTTTTTGATGGAAATGTACTTAGCTCTAATGCAAATTGATAATTCAACATTGTATGTCTTGTTTCAACATCACGTTTTTGTGAAAACACCCATTCTGCCATAGCATGTATCATTTTGTAATCATCAATCGTTAAATTAAAGTCAGCGCAAACATTCGAAAGCGAAATATTAACAGGTCTTTCATATAAAAATTCCATGGTAATATTATTGTTTTCCAAAAACAATTCATTTGCAAACAATAAAAAAAGTTTTTTCGACGATTCCTTTAAAAAAATTTTCTGATAATTATTTCCTTGCAATGCTTCTAGTTCAGTCACGAGCCATTCTGACAATGAATTTATTAGCTGATAGTCTGGAATAAGATTCTTTAACAGCCGTCTCGGTTCTTTTTCTCCATTCCAAATATTAGTTTTTATTGTAGAATTGGCTTTGTTGGTTATTATTGTATTATATGTTGAAAATTCCTGAAAGTCGTCATATATTCTTATAATTTTTGGCAATGAAGTTGTTTTTTGCAGATATTTTTCGTATCCATCTGCTGTAAAAAAAATAACTTCTGATACATTATAGTTTTTTGCGATTGAAAATATTATCTCCTGAGAATCAAAATCTTCCATCGAGATATTATCAACAGCAATTTCACCATCAATATTTCCCAAAAAAGACATTTCCCCAACTTTTTTATTAAGATTATTTATTTGTATTATTTTTTTAATATCATTTTCATTGATATTATTAAAATTTGTGATCCTAAAAACCATTTCATCTTCTATATAAGAATTACGTGATGAAATATCAGAAAAGAAATCTTTTATGAAAAATAATTCATCAATCATAAAAAAACTTCTCGGTCTTAATTGTTATAATAGACTCTGTTTTATCTTCTTTTATTGACACTCTGTCTTTTACTGAATCATCGTAGGATATTTGTATACCTTCTGCTGTGCTGATTTTTATTTTTCGGGGCTTCCTTAAAGCATTTTTGTCAAAATTAAATACTTCACCAAAAATATCAGATTTTTTAAGAGATTTGTAATAATCTTTTTTTATATTTTCATTACCATTAATACCAAATATCTTGTCATAAAAGGCATCGTGCGTGAATTCTATACCAGATTGACTAATATCATAAACACCTTTCTTAATACTTCTTAGAAAATCCTGAGGTAATTCGTTGCGATATTTTTTTGTAACATCCAATACAATTCTCTCAATCCTTGTTGTTAATTCAGTTGGCGAATATTTTCTTTCAACTCCAAGAAAACCCTTAAAAAAGACAGAAATATCTGACCTGACTTTTTTGTCAATTATAAGCAACTCTCCCGATTTGTTTCCTAATTTTATTAATGCTGATTTGTGTAAAGAATCCTTGCTCTTTGTAAAACTATTAGAAACTTCTTCAAGTATTGCTTTACTACCCTTTTTGTCTAATTTGTAAGCAAGTACTTCCTCATGATCATATTTGATTATAGAAAAAAATCTTTTTTTGGCAATTTTTATTACCATTAATATTAAAACACCCGGTTTTATTAGATCGTTCTGAAAACTCTGAAAGTGTTCGGCCATTTTTTTGGAGATAGGAACGAAACTATTAATATCGTTGTTTATTTCATATAAAAAATTCATAACCAATGAACTATCAAGAAATTTAAATCTATTCCCTTCTATTGTTTCAATTATTCTCTCGGCAAAAAATGATTCATATTTTCCCAATGGAGTCTCATCTAAAAGATATGGCTTTTCTTCGCCTTGATGTACTATATGGAAAATAAAATGTTCAATTTTAATATTGTTCGACTTTAATTCCTGGTTAAAATCCATATAGCTCCCCCCTGTAAAATCTGTCAAGTTACCTCAAAATCATAATATCTTTTCTCATGCTGATTGTTTTACTGCGCCTGTTGTTCATTTCACCATTAGGAATAAAACCGTTCTTCGTATAAAAAGCAGTTACATTCGGATCGTGCTCTATATCGGCATCTACTGTAATAAACCGGCAGGCGGAATGTATCTCGTTGGTATCCTCGGCAATACCGGTGGCAAGATATATCATATAGGTGCCAATACTTTTGTATTGTTCTCGATGAGTTTTTGATACTGCAAGTTTTGCTATTTTCATAGCGGGGATAGTTCTAAAGGGATAATCAAGATGGTGGAGTTCTTTTTCCGTAGCGTTCAATTTTATGGCATCGTTAATAAGGGACATATAAGCGGCAAGAGACCCGCTTCTCCGCTCATGTAATAACCAGGAAACTGAAATCAACTCATTCTGCGCCCTCTGCGCTTCCTGGGTTAAATACTCGTTATATTCAGCTATTGAACAATCAAAGACATCAAGGCTAAAGGTTGGGACAAGCCGTTCCAATACAAACAGATCAGGGCCGTTTTTTATCGTAACGGTTGTCTGTTTGTTCACTTGGACATTGCCCTCTTTAAGACTTCCCGGCGTTCCCGAAAACGAACCATGTCATTTTGGGTGGGTTTCCGGTGAATTTCGGCTATAACATCCCGGACTATTTTCTTGTCCTTTATGACCGTGGGCTGTACCGGCTTGATTTTTGCTCCCATTTCGTTACCTCTTTTCCAATATATCAGAGAATGGCGGGTAAAGCAAGAGGAATTTTTTTGTCTTTGTCCTGCACTTTGCAGGAATTACGGAGATAAAAATAGGACCCTCTGCTTTACCCTGTCCGCATGGAACACGGGAATTTACATTCACTTATCCCTCTTGCGAATTTTAAGGCGGTACTTGGCTTTGATGACCGGGAGGACGCTTTAAGCCGCTATTGCCTTATCACCGCCACCTATACCATCGAACAATACTGTAAACGGCGGCTTTTATGCAAGAAGCGGTTTGAATTTTTCTCCTTCTATGGGGATTGCGTCTTTCCCCTGCGGGATTATCCGGTACGGGAGATTTTAGCAGTCTACCAGACCCACGCCCTGAAAGAAGCAATCATCGTTGAACCTGATTTATACCACACTATCCCGAATTGCGGGGAACTTGAGAATATTCCCTTCTGCCTCTCGGTTTCTCCCGC
>JAIRLY010000289.1 GCA_031259075.1 Dysgonamonadaceae bacterium
CATTTTACACGTTCTGTTTCTTCCTCCATGCCGGAGGTGCGGCGGCGTGATGCTTTGACGGTCTTCGAGCCGAAGTTGTAACGGACGCTTACGTTTACCCAACGGGAATCTCTTTCCACTCTAATCCGGTAATCCATCCCTTCGTTTTTGGCTTTCATATCTGTTTTAAAACTGTGAAATAAGTCGTTTGCAGTAAGCGATACCGATAATTTATCCTTCAAAAATATTTTCCTTATGCCAATACATTCGACATGGGTTTGATGTGATAATAAGCATACTCCTGAGCGGATGAATACATAGCGGTTAATTCGGCCGACAATGTCGGGGTAATGGTGAAGCTGTTGTGCAGTTGGGCGTCGCCGGTAAAACCGCCACTGTTGAAACTTCCGTATGCTTCATCAACTCGTGCCATTCGTTGTAAATGGCCATTTCGCGAGCTTTCCTTTTAATCCGATAATCCGTCTTAATTTTAATTTCTTCCATGCTGTTTTCATTTTTTATTGTTATTTTGTTGTATCTCAATATTTTTAGTTATCTTTGAAAGCGTTTTAATTAAAATACGAGGCAAAGATACTAATAAAAATAGTATAGTTGTTGATATTTAGAATATATAAATAATATATAAATATAACTAATTAATAATAAAATATGAACAGTAGATTGGAGCGATTAAATATGTTTATAGGATATTTAATATATATAGGGGATTTGTCGTGCAAAGGGATACAGAAGGAGATTGCAGATAATTAAGTGCTAATAAAGTTAATGTATCAAAAGCATTAAATGGAAATGAGGATTATCTTACAGATAGTTTTATTGAGAGATTTAATACCGCATTTGGTTCTCCGTTCGATAATGGATAATTGCTAAAAGGAGAGGGATCTCCTCCTTTTATAACTAAAAATATTCAAAACAATCACGATGAAAGCCATCATAATGTTCAAAATAATTATGAAAATTCCAATATGAAAGAGCTTTGCGATTTACTAAGGCAAAGAGATGATGAAATAAAACGGATTATATATGAAGCGCATAGGCAAAGCGTAGAAAAGGATAATACAATTACAGAAATGACATTGCTTTTGAAGGAATCACAACGAAAGATATTTGAATTAACCGATAGACTGTTAAATAGATAATAATATGAAAACAAAGATGAATAATTATGATAAAAGCAGTAATAATACACAGAACAACTATCAATTAGATGATATTAAATCACTTGTTTCTCAAATGCAAATAAACTATCAAACTCAAATTGATGAGATAAAAAAAAATAGCGTTGAAATTGAAAACTTGAAAGATCGTGTAAAAAAATTAGAAGATAAACAAGGAGAATATTCTTCTGACGGAAAAATTAAAATTGAAGTAAAATCAGCATCATACATTCAGGCATGGAGGCAAACAAACTTATCAACAATTCGTTTTTCAATAAGAAAAACCAGACGTTTGTTTCCTGATACAAATACATATTCGGATCTCAAAAGACATTCGGATTTATACGTTTTTTGCTTATTAAAACATAAGGACAGAGAAACGATAAATCCCTTAAAATTAGAACAATGGGAGTTCTATGTTGTAAAAACGGCTGTTTTGGATGAAAAGTATAAAAATCAAATTTCTATTTCATTAAATGATTTGCAAAAACTAACAAATTCTATTCCTTATCATAAATTGAAAAGTGAAATATATTCACAAAAACATAGAGAAGCAGAACATATCAATTTGAATTAAAATTTTTGCAAAGATATAAAACATTTACAATGTAAGTATATAATATAAAAATAATATTATGCAAAACGAAGAAGGACAAAAAATAGTCGAGCGTTTTTTTGAGGCATTATTCAACCTCAAAGAACGAAAAGTCATCCGGGGCAAACAAACTTTTACCCGTCGGTATGGCATCAACAACCGTAATTTCTGGTTGCTGGAGAAAGACAAATCGCGCGACATACTGCAATTGGCATGGCTTTCCCATCTGGTTACGGATTACGGCGTATCCGCCGAGTGGCTTTTGACCGGAAACGGGAATATGTACGTAAAAGAACCTCCCGCAATATCAGGCTTCAAAAATCAAAAACACGAATGAATATAAAACGTATTTGCCAATTTCTGCTTGACAAAGAACCTGGTAAATCGGACGCCAAGCTACGGTACCGGATAAAGTGGAACAACAATAAAAATATCGTTGCTTGCAATGTCGGCTATCGCGTGGATATTGACAAATGGGTAGTGGGTTGAATTGACTGAAAAAGGATTTTGTTCTTACATAAGCAGCTAATTATAAATACATTATCAAATAACATAAAACAAAATCAACTAATTTAAGACACTACCATTTTATTTTATGTAAATTGAAAATTTTCACGTACTTTTGTAAATAAATGATCCGCCAATTTGCATGAACTGATTACTATATTAGGTCCTACCGCATCGGGAAAAACATCTTTTGCCGCTGCTTTGGCGAATGAATTGAATACTGAAATTATCAGCGCCGATTCACGACAGGTATATCGCGGAATGACTATCGGTACAGGAAAAGATTTGGACGATTATATCGTTGAAGGAAAACAAATTCCTTATCATTTAATAGATATTTGCAATCCGGGTGAGAAATACAATGTTTTTGAATTTCAGCATGATTTTCATAAAGCATATACGGAAATAAAGGAAAAAGGAAAACTGCCGATCCTTTGTGGTGGAACCGGCCTTTACATTGAAGCTGTTCTGAAAGGTTACAAATTGTTGGACGTTCCTGAAAATTCGAATTTGCGGGAAAGGTTGAAAGACAAAAATCTTTGCGAATTGGAAGAAATGTTAAAATCGTATAAGAAACTTCATAATAAAACGGAAACGGATTCTGTACAAAGAGCCATAAGAGCGATTGAAATAGAAGAATACTATCTTAATCAAGAACCGGAAAAAGCGGATTTTAATCCAATCGACAGCTTGATTATCGGAATGGATATCGACAGAGAATTGCGAAGGGAAAAAATCAGTAAAAGATTAAAAAACCGCTTAGAAAACGGAATGATAGATGAAGTGAGGAATTTATTGGATTCGGGACTTTCGCCGGAAGATTTAATTTACTATGGACTGGAATATAAATATCTTACTCTTTTTATTACCGGAAAAATTACTTACCGGGAAATGTACACCTTGTTGGAAATTGCTATTCACCAATTTGCTAAACGGCAGATGACATGGTTCAGAGGAATGGAACGGCGCGGATTTAAAATACACTGGCTAAAAACGGAATTACCTTTGAAAGAAAAACTATCAAAATTAACCGAGTTTACTGATTTTCCGTAGTTTTTCTTCATCTATCACTTTAATTTTGCGTCCATCCAAAGCGATAACTTTCTCGGAAACAAATGTAGATAAAGTTCGAATCGCGTTAGAAGTTGTCATATTGGAGAGATTAGCCAAATCTTCACGAGCAAGATAGATATTAATGGTTGCATCATCTTCCAATCCGTAACTGTCGATAAGAAAAACTAAAGATTCGGCTAAACGTCCCCGAATATGTTTTTGAGTAAGATTGACTGTACGTTCGTCGGCAATTCCCAAATCGACGGAAAGTTGCCGAATGAAAAATTTACATACATTGTAATTGTGTTTCATTATCTCCGTCACCACTTTCATTGGAACTAAACACACCGTTGATGCTTCAAAAGCAGAAGCATCCGTCAGATAATTTTCTCTAGCAAAATACGCTCTGTAGGCGAAGTATTGAACTGGTTTTATCATTCGAATGATTTGATTGCGACCGCCAACTCCTCCTTTATAAATTTTTACTTTTCCCCTCAGTAAACACATCAAATCTTTTGGTTCTTCTCCTTCGCCATAAATCTGTTGGTTTTTTTTATAATGTTGTATAACGGCATTTTTTCGAAGCAGTTCACGCTCCTGATCGTTTAACAGCCGCCATACTTCATTCAGACTAGTAGAAAAATCAATTATTTCCTCTTCTTTTCCGTACATTTGTGTTATACAATCATGTTCTATAGCACAAATGTACAAAGATATTTTAAATTCTAACAAAAAAACATTAAAAATTTTCGATTATATCGTCCATATAAATTAAATTATGTAAATTTACCTCTGTTTATTTGAATTTCATTGCGTAAAAAAGAAATATATCGAGTTGATACGGTCAGGAAAAATGCTTTTCTTTTTTCCTCTCTTTTTTTGTGTCTTACAAGTTCTCTTTTTTCTGAAAATATTACCGGTCAAGCAGATTCAATCATTATTCAAGTTTTGGAACATCGAAATATATATCAAAAATACGTCCGGAATTACGATGCTCAAGTATATATTAAAGGGAATACTTCTGTGAAGAAAAAAAATATACTGTTGAGATATGCACCTGATTTTTTATATTTGGACAATAGCGGAAATAATTCTCTGGTTGAAGCTCTTGTCGATCTTTCTTATACTGCTCCCTATTATTTCTCTCATGAAATTAAAGCGTTAAACGGAAGTAAATTAAATGAAAAAGAAATTCAAAAAAAAGTGATGCGTTTTTTGACTATAAACATATACAATCCTACTATTTTTAACGACCAAATTCTCCTTCCCGGAATTAAAAATGTATTCAAATATTACCGTTTCGAATACATAACATCCTTGGATACATTAGGAAAAACTATTCATCAAATTAAAATCATTCCTAAAATTAAAACTCAAAGATTAATGTCCGGTTTCTTTTATATCGTAGATGGAGCTTGGATAATTCATCGTATTGATATAAAGGGCAAATGGGAATTTTCCGATTTCAATCTTCAGGCAGAATTCGGACTCAATTCAAATGATTTCTTTCTTCCTTTGAACGTTACAGTCACATTTCGCATCAATATTTTAGGAAATAATATTGAAAGTGTCTATTTTTCCGATTTCAAATACAAATCGGTAAAAGTCTATGATTGGGCGGAAACAGAAAAACAGGTTAATTATAATTTAAGCCGTTATTTTAATACTCATGTCGACACTACCGTTTTTATAAACGACTCGCTGTTTTGGGATAAGAATCGGCCTGTTCCGTTATCTCCGCATGAAGAATTGCTCTTTGAAAGCAATTCCAAAATTCAAAAAGAGCCGGATACGCTTGTACAATTATGGAAATATACATTGGGATTAATTGAACCCCAAAAATTTAATTACCGCCGTACGCAATTTACTTATTCAGGATTCTTAAATCCATTAAAATTAACTTATTCACAATTGGATGGAATTTTGTATTGGCAACAATTAAGGCTATACAGACATTATGATAATGGAAAGGAAATACAATTCAAGCCCAATTTAGGCATCTTATTTCAAAAAAAAGAATTATATTTCAATATACCTGTTCATTGGTTGTTCGCTCCTGAAAAATTCGGAGAAGTCTTTTTCTCCTACGGTAACCGGAATCAATCTTACAATTCGACAATCATCAATAAAATTAATGAAAAAGTAGAAAGTACAGTTGATTTCAACGATTTTGACCTTGAATATTACAAGCATTTTTATATAACGTACGGAGCTAAATATGAACTTGTCAATGGATTGCTCTTGCAAGGAGCGTTGGATTACGATTGGTATATACCGGTACAAAAAAGTGTGGATGGAGAAAACCGTTTGAAAAATGAAGCAATTGATGATAATACAATAAATGAAGACATTATAGATATTGTAAAAAATCAGTACAGAGCTTTTGTTCCTGTTCTTAAATTGCAGTGGACGCCGCTGCCTTATTATCGCATCAATGGAAAACGAAAAGAATATCTTGAATCTAAATTCCCGATCTTTTCTGTTGAATTTGCCCGCGGCATCAGAGGAGTATTCGAAAGCAACAGCGATTATGAACGGCTGGAAATGGATGTACAACAAAAATTACGAGTCGGTTTGATGCGATCTGCTCATTATTATATAGGCGCCGGAATATTTACAAATACAAATTCGGTTTATTTCTCCGATTTCAAAAATTTCCAGCGAAAAAACATTCCTCAATCGTGGAATGATCCCCTTGGAGGTACATTTCATTTGTTAGCAGGAAATTGGTATAATGCCGCAAATTCTTACATACAAGCTCATTTTATGTATGAATCTCCATTTGTTATTTTGCGTCTCTTTCGGCAAATTACAAAAGATATATTCAAAGAACGTGTTTATGTAAGTCAGCTATACACTCCTGTTTTACCTTGTTATACGGAAATAGGATATAGCGCCGGAAATTTTCTTGTGAACGCCGGTTGTTTTGTTTCTTTCAAAAAAGGGAAATACGAATCGTTAGGAGTCAAATTCGCATTTGAATTAGGGTTGTAATCGGGTGGAGAGTATTCTTTTCAGGACGTCCCACATTCTCCAAAACGGAAAACTTTCGGAAATGCTGTCGGTAAAAATAAAGAGCAGAAGAATTATTTTTCATAGCACCTCAAAAAAAGATTTAACCTTTTATTTTTGTATTTCAAAAAATCTCACTATTTTTGCTTGGTTTTTAAACAAAATTTATTATTTTTCCATAAAAAAACAGATATTATTTTTAACATTACATATTAATTAAGAAAGCGTTAGCTTATATTCTTAAATTCGAAACTTCGACAATTTCGTTACTGACAAGAATAAGTAAGTAAACGCTCACGTGGATGCGTGGGTAAACTTATTTGTCAGTATAGGCAGTCGAAGGCCTCGAATTTAAATAAAGTTGAAGTCCCACGCTTCATATTTTTAAACCGCTTCTCTCCGGGACTCGAAAGCGAATTAAGAGTTAAGAATTATGGGTTAAGAATTGAAACTGCTCCCAATATCATTCTGTTTATTCCGGCAATGGTAAAGACAACTATTCGTATAAAAGTTAAGGTTATTTTCTCATCGTTTAATAAAAGCCGGTTGTCTTTACCAAAGCCGAATAATCAAGGGGGAATACAAAATAAAAAAAACATAATTCATAAATAACAGGACTAAATTTTTATTAAACATGAAACAAAAAATGATGTTTTTAGCGTTGACGCTCTGGATAATGAGCGCAGCAAGTGTGAATGCACAAGTCAATATCGGCAGTTCCGGAGATCCTCATAAAGGCGCTGTATTGGACTTGTCGCAAAGCAGTAACGAATTGGGCGTATTGTTTCCAA
>JAIRLY010000332.1 GCA_031259075.1 Dysgonamonadaceae bacterium
TTTCTCTGGTTGGGAACCAACGGAGAGTTAACCGATACTTTGAGTTTTGAACTGGCCGCTGTAGATAAAACAAAGTTTATATATCAATGGTACAAACACGATCCGAAGACTTTGCTTTCCACAGCCATTGCAGGCGCTACAAGTGATACCCTCTTTTTTAATGATTCCAAGCGGGTAAGTTATGGCATCACCGACGAAGGTAAAGTTTATCAGTTTTATTGCGTAGTGGTTGGCGGTTCTCAGTACGGTATTAGCGATACCGCCCGCGTCGTTTACGGCACCGGCGCTCGCCTTGCTAACGGCGGCTGGATAAAAGTTGCCAATGCCAAC
The DNA here is from genome assembly GCA_031259075.1 of Dysgonamonadaceae bacterium. Taxonomy (GTDB): domain Bacteria; phylum Bacteroidota; class Bacteroidia; order Bacteroidales; family Azobacteroidaceae; genus Azobacteroides. Next base: position 331 of record JAIRLY010000332.1, read on the forward strand.
TTGGGGGCAAAACAAGATTTATCGTTGGACGATCAGATTGATTATAAACCTTCTGCAGAAACATCCACCGTCGGAGATAAAGCTTACGATCCTACGGTTTACGGTGATTGGTATGAATGGGGACGTGAAAAGGATGGTCATCAAGAACGTAGAGTACTTGCTTCCGGTACTGTCAATATTTATTTAGATGCAGCAGGTGGTGTTGAAACTTCTAAACTGAATGATGAAGACGGACAAATTAAAAGTAGTGAAACTACACTTTATGGCAAATTTATTCAGCGTAATGTCGGCATGAATGATTGGCGTCAATATCCTGAAAAGGATGGAAATTTTGCTTCTGCTCCTGCCAATGCATGGACTTGGGGTAATCCCGTAAAAGGCATTACCGATTTGGATCCCTGTAAATCCGATCCGGAATTAGGCAGTAATTGGCGCGTTCCTACTCAGGCTGAATGGGCACAAATCGCATCGAACAATACTTGGATTTGGCACGACGGCGGCGCAAACGGCACTTCCGGTTACCAGCTTAGGCCCGGTGGCACAAACAAACCCACCTCTCTTTTCTTGCCCGCCGCAGGATGCCGTACCCGTAATGGCGGTGTGCAGATATATGTCGGTTACCTCGGCTACTATTGGAGTAGCGCTGTTACAGGTCCTAACTCGTACTCCCTCTACTATACGAGCGGGAGTATTAATGTAGCGTATACGAACCATCGCACTAGCGGCTTAGCGGTCCGTTGCGTTTCGGAATACGATTAGTTTGAAATTCACCCTATTCATAGTTTGGATTATTTAATTTACGTACTTTGCATTATGCAAAGTACGTAATTAAACCGAAAATAAGCATTAGTAAGAAACTGAAAGCATCGGCTTTTAGATACTCATCTTTTTTGCATTTGGAACAATCCTTAACTTGTAATTTTATTGATTTGAAAATGCAAAGGTAAGATATATACTAAATTAACAACTCCATATTTGGATTACTCAATTATTATTGTGTACTTTGCATTATGTAAAATGTAATTTATGTAGTTAAATGAAAATAGCTAATAATCAGATTGTTATGTCCGAATACTATTGGGATTCGTTCCATTTGCTATTAATGAATCATGCTGTTGCCGTATTTAGATAAAAATCGGATAGAAGCCGGTTGCGACGAGGCCGGCCGCGGATGTCTTGCAGGCGCTGTTTTTGCGGCGGCAGTCATTCTTCCTTCGGGTTTCAGTTGTGAAGAACTCAACGATTCTAAACAATTGTCTAAGAAACAACGAGATAAATTACGTTTGATTATCGAAAAGGAAGCGTTAGACTGGGCAACAGGAATTGTTTCACCTCAGGAAATTGATGAAATCAATATCCTCAATGCTTCTTTTTTAGCTATGCATCGTGCATTAGATCAATTAAAAATTCAACCGCAACATCTTTTAATTGATGGTAATCGGTTCAATAAATATAAAGAGATTCCTTATACAACAATAATCAAAGGCGATGGAAAATATCTTTCTATCGCAGCCGCATCTATTTTGGCTAAAACTTATCGCGACGAATACATGTTCCGTTTGCATGAAGAATTTCCGAAATACGACTGGAAAAATAACAAAGGTTATCCGACAAAAAGACACCGGCAAGGTATCAAAGAATTTGGAACGACAACCTATCATCGTCTGAGTTTTACTCTTTTGCCCGACGAGAAGCAATTGTCGTTGAATTTATTTGAACCTTCCGATAATTTTGTCTGATTTTAGTCAAATTTTTTTGTAAAAAATGTTTCAAATACAGAGAAAAATAACGAAATTTGCCAACCTTAATAATACGTAAAAATTTAATAAAAAAAATGACAAAAAGCGCTTTACAAATTGCTCGTGCTGCTTACGAGCCTAAGGTTCCAAAAACATTAAAAGGAGTTGTAAAAATAGAGGAAGGCCAACCCACGCAATCGGTTTCCGATCAGGAAGCTATTCATAAATTGTTTCCGAATACTTACGGAATGCCTGTCATTCAATTTGTAGAAAGCTCGAAAAAACAGGAATACTCACCTGTTAATGTAGGAGTTATCTTGTCGGGTGGGCAAGCTCCGGGAGGACACAATGTCATTGCAGGTATTTTCGATGGCATTAAAGGAATGAACCTCGACAGTCGGTTGTACGGTTTTATACTGGGCCCGGGCGGATTGATCGACCATAATTATATGGAACTTACTTTGGATATTATCGACGAATACCGCAATACCGGTGGTTTTGACATCATCGGTTCGGGACGTACCAAACTCGAAACAAAAGAACAATTCGACAAAGGTTTGGAAATTCTGAAAAAATTAAATATTTCCGCTTTGGTTATTATCGGAGGAGATGATTCCAATACTAACGCCTGCATCTTAGCCGAATATTATGCCGCTATTCAAGCAGGAGTTCAAGTAATTGGCTGTCCGAAAACCATTGACGGCGATTTGAAAAACGACATGATTGAAACATCTTTCGGTTTCGACACGGCTTGTAAAGTTTATTCGGAAGTCATCGGCAATATCCAGCGCGACTGTAATTCTTCCCGTAAATATTGGCATTTCATCAAGTTAATGGGACGATCGGCTTCCCATATCGCCCTGGAATGTGCGCTTCAGGTACAACCCAACATCTGCATTATCTCGGAAGAAGTGGAAGACAAAAACCAGTCCTTAGACGACATCGTTCAATACATTGCCGACGTTGTAGTCCAAAGAGCCGCCGACGGAAACAATTTCGGAACGATTCTAATTCCCGAAGGATTAATCGAATTTATTCCGGCAATGAAAAAGTTAATTGCCGAACTGAACGAATATTTAGTTCAAAAGGAAGATGAATTTAAACGCATCAAACGTTCGCACCAGCGGGCGCACATCATCGACCAGTTAAGTTCGGAAAATTCAAAAATTTATGCCAGTTTGCCGGAGGCCGTCGCCCGTCAGCTGACTTTAGACCGCGACCCGCATGGAAACGTACAAGTGTCTTTGATTGAAACGGAAAAACTGTTGGCGGAAATGGTAGGCAACCGTTTGGCGGAAATGAAGAAAGAAGGCAAATACGTTGGCAAATTCGCCTCTCAAGTTCACTTTTTCGGTTATGAAGGCCGTTGCGCCGCGCCGTCCAATTACGACGCGGATTACTGTTACTCGTTAGGTTTTGCAGCAGCAGGGTTGATTGGCTCCGGGAAAACCGGTTATATGTCATCCGTCCGGAATACGACTGCTCCGGCGGCGGAATGGATTGCCGGCGGAGTGCCTATTACTATGATGATGAACATGGAACGCCGTCATGGCGAATTGAAACCCGTTATTCAAAAGGCTTTGGTAAAATTAGACGGTGCTCCGTTCAAAGCGTTTGCATCTCAAAGAGATACTTGGGCCGTAAAAACCGATTATGTCTATCCGGGTCCGATTCAGTATTTTGGTCCGACCGAAGTCTGCGACCAGCCGACAAAGACATTACAGATAGAGCAAGCGGAAAAACGGCTTCCAATTCATCTTTTGGAACATTAATTGGGAAATACGGATTAAATAATCAGAAAATATATTAACCGGCAGATGTCGGACTATTAATTTTAATATCTATGAATAACAACGTTGTTAATCGTTTTTTAAACTATGTTTCTTTCGATACGCAATCGGACGAAACCGCTATTACCACTCCGAGTACGGAGAAGCAAATGAATCTGGCGAAAGCCTTGAAAGCCGAAGTAGAGGCTATGGGCTTGACGGAAGTCTCTTTAGACGAATATGCTTACCTGATGGCGACTTTGCCGGCGAATACCGGCGCAACGATTCCCACTATTGGTTTCATTGCCCATCTCGATACCAGTCCCGATATGTCCGGAGCCAACGTAAAACCCCGGATTATAGAAAATTACGACGGGAAAGACATTGTTCTCAACGAAAAGGAAAACGTTGTGCTTTCGCCTTCGATGTTCCCCGAATTATTGCGACATGCAGGCGAAGACCTCATCGTAACCGATGGAACTACGCTTTTGGGCGCTGACGACAAAGCCGGAATTGCCGAGATCATGACCGCTGTTCAATACTTGATTGACCATCCGGAAATCAAGCACGGGAAAATCCGCATCGCTTTCAATCCCGACGAAGAAATCGGAATGGGAGCATCCAAGTTCGATGTAGAAAAATTCGGTTGCGAATGGGCTTATACCATCGACGGCGGCGAAGTCGGAGAATTGGAATACGAAAATTTCAATGCCGCCGGCGCTAAAATCAAATTGAAAGGACTGAATGTACATCCGGGATACGCTAAAAATAAGATGATTAATGCCGGTTTAATTGCTTCGCAGTTCGCAGGGATGCTTCCTCCACAGGAACGACCGGAACACACCGATGGTTATGAAGGTTTTTTTCATCTGACCGGAATCACCGGAACGGTCGAAGAAGCAACGTTGTCCTACATTATACGCGACCACGACAAAGATAAATTTGAACAACGATTGAAATGGCTACAGGATGTAACCGATTATTTAAACAAAATCTATCCGGCGGGTACCGTTCAATTGGAAATCAAACAGCAATACCGCAATATGCGCGAAATTGTCGAACCGCAGAAACACATCGTAGACCTGGCTGAAAATGCCATGAAAGAAGCAGGAATCACACCTTTGGTTCGTCCGATTCGCGGCGGGACGGACGGAGCGCAATTGTCGTTCAAAGGACTACCCTGTCCGAATATTTTTGCCGGCGGCTTGAATTTTCACGGTCGCTATGAATGGATTTCCGTTCAATCCATGGAAAAAGCAGTGAAAGTAATTGTGAAAATTATTGAAAAATTATACGATGAGAACGAGCGAAACAAGGCATATTAGCAACATCTTGAAACGAAAAATTACTAAATATTAATCTATAAAAAAAAGAAAAATGGAAACAGCCGTATCGGAAAAAAGCACAAAAGCGGAAATATTAAAGGCATACGACGCTTTACTAAAAAACGTTCAAAGCGCTAAAAATGAAATACCGAAGCAAGCGCAAGAGGAAAAGCAAAAAAAGGAAATACTGGAAAAAGTATCCGGAATAACAGAGGGTGGAATTGTAAAAAATATCACGGATTTGAAAGCAAGTCTAAGCAATTCACTGGATGACATCCTGCAAAGTTTGACCGGTGAATTTAAAAAACTGGAAGAAATACGCGCTGCCATCGCTTTGGAAAAGAAATCATTGGAAGATTTGTATTCTCTGTCTGCCAATACCGATTCCTTGGCGGCTATGTTGCTTGTCCAAAAAGAAAAAAAGGAAACTTTCGAGAAAACCATGCAAGAAAGAGAAGAAACGTTTGCAAATGAAATGACGGCAAAAAAAGAGCAATGGGAACTTGAAAAAAACAGGCAAAAAACGGCTGAAAAAGATTACTCCGACGAATTAGCCAAACGAAGAAAACGGGAAGAAGAAGAATATGCATACAACCTGAAAATCAAGCGGCAAAAAGAACAGGACGAGTATGACACTCAAAAGATTCAATTAGACAAAGAACTTGCCGATAAGAAAGCTCGCTTTGAACAGGAAATTTCCGTCCGGGAATTAAATTTGAAAAACGTAGAAGCCGAATTAGCCGAATTGCGGAAAAACAATGCCGAATTTCCGGCAAAATTGGAAAAAGCCTTGAAAGACAAAGAAGCAGAGGTTATGAAACAACTCAAAACGCAATACGATTTTGACGTCAAGCTGATGGAAAAGCAAAACGAAGCCGACATCCGCTTGAAAGACCAGATCATTCTCTCTTTACAGGAAAAAATCAAAGAGCAGCAAGCGCAATTGAAAGAATATACCGATAAGGCGAATCGAGCCGAAGCAAACGTGAAAGACATTGCGGTGAAAGCCATTGAGAATGCTTCAAAAGTGCGCATGTTTACGGCAAAACCCGAAAAAGAAGATAATTAATTGAAATCGCGAAAAGTTTAGAAACAACTTATAAAATTATAGAATAAAACAAGGATGAAGAAAACGCCGTTTACAGAAACGCATTATGCGTTAGGAGCGAAGATGCACGAATTTGCAGGTTATGATATGCCCGTCGAATATGCAGGTATTATCGAAGAACACAACACCGTAGTAAACCATGTCGGAGTATTTGACGTATCACACATGGGCGAATTTTGGGTGAAAGGGCCTCAAGCGCACTCTCTCGTTCAAAAAATCACTTCCAACGATATTGCCGGCTTACCCGTCGGAAAAGCGCAATACACCTGTTTCCCGAATGACAAGGGCGGGATTGTGGACGATCTGTTAGTGTATCATTATGAAGAGGAAAAATACTTGCTGGTCGTGAATGCGTCCAATATTGAAAAAGATTGGAACTGGTGCGTGAAAAACAATACCGAAGGCGCCGAACTGGAAAACGCTTCCGAAAACACGGCGCAATTGGCAGTTCAAGGGCCGGAAGCCTTGCAAACCTTGCAAAAACTGACAGATATTGATTTAAGCCGAATACCTTACTATTCTTTTGTTACCGGAAAAATAGCCGGTATCGACAATGTCATCATTTCCAACACCGGATATACCGGTTGCGGAGGTTTTGAATTGTATTTTTATCCCCGGTATGCGGGAAATATCTGGGAAGCGATTTTTGAGGCCGGAGCCGAATTTGGTATCAAGCCGATTGGTTTGGGCGCTCGCGACACGTTGCGTCTGGAAGCCGGTTTTCCTTTGTACGGCAATGAAATGGACGATACGACTTCTCCTTTGCAAGCCGGTTTGGGATGGATAACCAAATTTACGGAAAGCAATCATTTTATTTCCCGTCCGCTTTTGGAAGAAGAAAAAGCGAAAGGTCTCTCTCGAAAACTGGCCGGATTCGAAATGGTCGGTAAAGGCATTGCCCGTCATGGATACGAAATTGTAAATAAAACAGGCGAAATTATCGGGAATGTCACGTCGGGAACTATTTCTCCTTCAACCAAAAAAGCCATTGGTTTCGGATATGTAAAACCGGAATATGCCGCTTTAGGAACAACGATTTTTATCCGTATCCGCAATAAAGACATCGAAGCCGTGGTGGTGAAACCGCCTTTCCGGAAATGATGTGATGATGTGCTTGATTGGTTGATTACGATTTCATCAATCGGCACATTCATTCATCGGTAAAAATCTTCTATTCATCGAATTTACAATTTTATTCGACAAAATAAAATTGGAGAGACAAATAATTCCGATTATATTTGGAACTTTTATTCACTAATATAAAATTTTGTCCCATGAAAAAAGTTGTAATTGGAATTATCATCGTGATGCTGGGTGTTTTCCTGTTATTCAACAATTTAGGATTTTTGCCCTCATTTATTTATCGTTTGGTTATTTCTTGGCAAACACTTCTGATTGCTATAGGAGCGGTGTTCTTCTTTGATAGAAGAACGGGTCATAAACATGAAAATATAGGTATTCTTCTTATTTTTATAGGAGCAATATTTTTGCTCCCAAAGATTTTTGATGTAAATTTGAGTGGGATACTTATCCCTCTGCTTATCGTTACAGCAGGTATTTATTTTTTAATAATAGCCGTTACGAAAAAAGACAAAGGAGATTCCTTTTGTGAACATGAACATTTCAAGCGTTTTGATAAAATGCCTTTTGAAGAAATTCCTGTCGGTGAAGATGGAATTATTAAACGAAATTATGTCTTTACAGGATCGAAAGAACAATGGAACTACGAAAAGGTAAAAAATATAGAAATAGAAGCTGTTTTCAGCAGCGTGGAATTGGATTTTACGCAAGTGGAATTGTCCGAAGAAGCGGAAACCATTCACATCAAAGTATCGTCCGTTTTTAGTGAAATAACTCTTTACGTTCCGGAAGAATGGAGTATCATCATTCAGAAAACCGGTGTCTTTGGTAGTTTTACAGATAGCCGGCCTCGCGATGCGATTCGATTAACCAAAGAGAAAAAAAACACCGTTACTCTGGAATTAGAAGCCGTATTTGGCGGTGGAGAAATCAAATGTTATGAATAATCCGTTTTTACAATCAATTCAATCACGTCTTTTTTATTCCGGTATTTGGATAGTTATAACAATTGTTCAAATCCTTTTCATAAACTATTCTTTTCATCTGTCGCTTTTTAATATTTATTGGTACGATTCCTTTATAAGTAATGCATTGCAAGCCGGTTGTATTCTTGCAATAGGTTATCCGGCAGTGTATTACCGGAACATATTAAGTATTCCTTTATTTTTGTTATTTCATTCTTCGTTGTTGTTGATCTCGTTCGCTATTTGGTTGGGATTAGGATATGTATTGACCGATATGGTTTTATCCGGTAATTTTTTTTATCCGCAGTTTTTTTTGGATACAATCCCATTCCGAATTTTGTTTGGATTATTAATATACATTATTTTTGTGCTGGTTTACTATTTATCTTTAACATCTTCCACAATAAAAGCGCAGAACAAAATAATTGAAAATAAAGAATCTGTTTTAACATTAACTCCGGAAAAGAAACTTACGCGGATAAGCGTAAAAAAAAGCCAAGAAATTTACTCTATTCCGGTTCGTCAAATAACATATATCGAAGCCAATGGCGATTATGTACTTATCTATACTTCAGAAAATAAATATTTGAAAGACAGGACTATGAAATATTGGGAAGCTCATTTACCAAATGATTTGTTTGTGCGAATTCACCGCTCTTTCATTGTCAATATCGAATATATTTCTAAAATCGAACTGTACGAAAAAGAAACCTACAAAGTGCAACTCAAAAGCGGAGTTAGGTTAAAAGCCAGTGCAACGGGATATAAATTGCTCAAGCAAAAAATGCAATTATAACGGTTCTTTATGCGTTTTTTATCGCTAAATCAGGTAAAGCGAACTAATCGACTCATTATTACAGACTCGTAAAATAGCAGTTGCAAACAATTTTGCGACTGAAATGATTTTCACCTTTTCGCTTTTTTTAGAATAGGGAATACTGTCGGTAAAAACGATTTCCGTCAATGACGATTGATCTATACGAGTAGACGCAGGATCAGACATTACGGGATGAGAAGCAATTGCTCTTACCGAATTAGCGCCTTTTGAAATCATTAAGTCAGCTGCTTTAGTAATCGTCCCCGCGGTATCGACAATATCATCTACCAAAATAACATCCATGTCTTGTACATCTCCGATAATTTCCATTTTCGATACTTCATTTGCTTTTTGCCGCAATTTGTAACAGATTACCATTGGTATATTCAAATGTTTGGCATAAGCATTTGCTCTTTTTGTTCCACCGACATCGGGAGTAGCAATGAGCGTATTTTCCAAATTCCATGTTTTCATTTCTTCTATAAATATAGACGAACCGTACAAGTGATCGACGGGAACATCGAAGAATCCTTGAATTTGATCGGCATGTAAATCCATAGTAATTAAACGATTGATTCCAGCTATACTAAGCAAGTCGGCTACCAGTTTAGCGCCGATGGCTACGCGCGGTTTGTCTTTCCGGTCTTGGCGCGCCCAACCGAAATAAGGAACTACGGCAATAATGGATTTGGCAGAAGCCCTTTTGGCCGCATCAATCATTAATAGAAGTTCCATTAAATTGTTGGCATTCGGAAACGTAGATTGAATAAGGAACACATGATAACCACGAATAGACTCTTCGTATGAAACCGAAAATTCACCATCGGCAAAATGTTCAATGTTCATTTGTCCGAGAGAACAATCCAGATTGTTACATATTTTTTCTGCTAAATAACGAGAACTTGTACCTGAAAATACTTTGTATGGAACCATTGCTTGCATGACGTTTAGATTTTTGTTGCAAAAGTAATAAAAAGAATCTCTATTAACAGACAAAATTGATAATTTAAGGAAATTTATTTGTTGTATTCATATTAAGTGATGCCCACGCATCCAACGTGAGCGCTTACTTATCCTTGTAGTTGTTGAAATTGTCGATATTTCTATCACAAGAATATAAGTGAACGCTTTCTTAAGTTTTAAAAAGGAATATTGCGAATGATAAAATTTATTCAGCTTAGTTAAATAAAACAAAAATATTGGTAATGTAAACTGTTTATATTAAATTTGCAAATTCAGGAAAAAGACTGTAATTGAATTAATATTTGTTATAACTAAGTATAAAAAGGAGGTTATTACTATGAAAGCATCTAAAGGATATGTATTATTAGTCATGCTGATGTTTGTTTTTTCAACAATAGCGCAAGACAGCACATTTGAAGATGATATTTATTTTTCTTCCAAAAAGAAAAAAGTTGAGCTGGTAAAAGAAAAAAAAGAAGCGCCTGTTGTTTTTGCAGCGGTTTCTTCCGATAGAGATGTAGATGAATATAATAGACGATATGTTGATACTGATGCTTATATTGACGAACGGGCAAACGATACAATCGTCGAATACATGGATGGCGAGTTGACTCAGCGAATTGTTAAATTCCACGATCCATCTAAAATTACAATAGTCGGCGCAGATAATGTTAATATCTATTACGACGGTGAAAATTATGAATTGAATTTTAATGAACCCGCTAATAACGGCTTAACAATCAATTTAAGATCAAATTATTACGGAGGATATTATTATCCATGGTACGATCCATGGTACTATAGCGGTTGGTACGCTCCGTCTTGGCATTACGGTTGGCATAGCAGCTGGTACAATTCATGGCATTATGGTTGGTACGATCCATGGTATTATAGCGGGTGGTATGGTCCGGGATATTATGGCTGGCATGGACATTATCACTATCCACATTATAGATATGCCTCTTCTAATTACTATTCACACGGGCGGAACGCTAATTATTCGTCGCGATCTTCGTCAAGAGGCGGCGATATTCAGCGCTCATCAAGGTATTCTTCCAGAGATGGAAGCGTAAGAAATTCGAGTTCACGTGATGGATATTCTGTCAGACGTTCTTCCGGCGACGAAGGAAATACGAGAACTTCATCGTCCCGTGATAACAGAAGCGTAATAAATTCAAGTTCACGGAGCAATTCTTCCTACTCGACGAATAATAGCAATACACGAACAAGGGTAAGTTCAAGCGATGCCTCCTCTTCATCAAGAAGTTCCGTAGAACGTTCTTCTTCAGGAAGTTCAACGAGGAGTAGCAGTTCTTATACGCCGTCTAATTCGAGTCGGAGCAGTTCGGGTAGCTCCTACAGTAGCGGTAGTAGTTCTCGTTCGTCGAGCAGCGGCAGTTATTCATCCGGATCGTCGGGTGGAAGTTCCCGTTCATCGTCGGGTGGCGGCGGCGGAGGCAGTTCTCGTGGTGGAAGAAGATAGTAATTATGATGATAAAACAATCTTATGAAAAGAAATCTATTATTAATAATAGGCGTTTTAACGTATGCTTATTCGCTCGCACAAGGAGAGATTGACGCTTTTCGGCTCTCAGGAACAGATTTGAAGGGAACAGCCAGAGGGCAAGCGATGGGAGGCGCATTCGGAGCTTTAGGAGGAGATATGACAGGTATTTTCGTCAATCCGGCAGGCATAGGCGTTTATCGAAGTTCTGAAGTAAACGCTACTATGAGTTTAAATTCAACAAATATTGAAACTCAATGGGAAAAATCGATTAACAATAACGGGAGTTCTAAATTCAATTTTGATAACGTTTCTTATATCGGTTACTATCCTGTAGGTAGAAATAATTTACAAAGCGTTAATTTTGGATTTTCATATAATAGGGAGAAGAATTTTAATCGAAATTACTCGGCAAGCGGAAAAGAGATGAATACTTCTTTAACCGATTATATTGAAAATATTACTTACGGTAAAAATATGAATGACTTGAAAAGTTCGGATGCGTATAATATTCCCGATATACCGTGGTTGAGTTTATTGGGAATAGACGGTGCTCTTTTAGTTGAATCCGAAGACAAAAGCGAATACATTAGTTGCTTAGCTTTTGAAGAATTAGTATCGCCTCGGCTAAATGTATCCGAAAAAGGCTATATGGACAATTATGATTTCAGTTTGGGCGCTAATTTTTCAAATTCTTTGTATTTAGGAATGACTCTTTCTTTGACGGATATTTATTATCGAATGGACGCCCGTTACACGGAAGATTTTAATAAAGGCGGTTTTTTGTTGGAAAATTATCTTCAAACCGAAGGATCCGGTTTTCAGATTAATTTGGGAGCTATTTGGCATCCGGTCGATTTTTTACGATTGGGAATTGCTTATCATTCACCTACTTGGATGTCTTTGAGCGATTTTTACAGAGGTACTGTAGATTCTGATTTACAGCAAAGTGAGGGGATTGCTTATTCTACTCCGGACGCTAGTTTAAGTTATCGTTTTCATTCTCCATATAGTTGGGTTTTCAGTGCCGCCGGTATTTTGGGAACAAAAGCCGTTATAAGTGTAGATTATGAAATTAAAGACTATCGAGCTATGAATTTGGACGATCCGTATTCTTCGGCTTTGAATAGTTTTGAAGGGCAAAATAAAGGGATTGATGCGAATTTTAAAAAGGCTTCCATTCTGAAAACCGGTTTAGAATATCGCTTTACGCCGCAATTTTCAGGCCGTTTGGGATATGCCCGATTTGAAAATCCCTATGAGAAAAATTTCAAAGAAAATAAAAAAGAAGTAATAACCGCCGGTACGATACCGCATTATACGATTGAGGGAGATATTCATTATTTTACAGCAGGTATTGGGTATCGTTTTACTCCTAATTTTTATATAGATGCAGCTTTTATTTACCGGACGCAAAAAGATGATTTGTATTTTTTTCCTTATATAGAAACGAATAGGCCAAATAAGCCGGATGATAGAGAAACCCCTGAGCCTTATTATCCGATTGCAGCTTCTTTTGCCAATACATCTTATAAGGGATTAGTAACTTTAGGATATAAATTTTAAGTGTTTTGCGGGTTTTAACCCGCAAAACAAAAAAAATCTATAAAAATATTTGTAATTTGTTGAGATTTTTTTTTACTTTGCCAACAAATTAATGTGTTCAATTATTAAATTTATTTGCCTATAGCTTTACCATTACTCTTAAACCAACAATGTAAAAAGTAATGATTCATTTAAAACAGATGACCGATGAAGAATTGGTTATTACTTATTCGCAAGGCAATAATGCGGCTTTTGATATCCTTTTGAATAGACATAAAAGTCATGTTTATTCTTATATCTACTTTATTGTACGTAATAAAGAAACAACAGAAGACATTTTCCAAGAAACTTTTGTAAAAGCAATTATGACAATTAAACAGGGGCGTTATACGGAAAACGGGAGGTTTCGCGCCTGGATTAATCGTATCGCACATAATCTTATTATTGATAATTACCGTCAGGAAAGGAATGAACAAATAATTTCGAACGATGATTGTGAAGTGGATTTGCTGAATAATTCTAAATTATCGGACGGAACAGTCGAGGACCGGATCGTTAAAAACCAAATATTATCGGACGTTAAAAAATTGATAAATTATCTTCCCGATAATCAGAAAGAAGTGTTGAATATGCGTTATTATCAAGAAATGAGTTTTAAAGAAATAGCCGATATTACCGGGGTGAGTATTAATACGGCTTTAGGACGCATGCGTTATGCTATTTTAAATATGCGCCGATTAGCTGAAGAAAATAATGTAATTCTCACTATAGACTAATTTTTCTTTCAATCCATGCAATATTTGAGAAAAGATTTCGTTTTTATAGGTATAAACCCTTAAAATTTTTGCCTATGTATCATAAATCTACTCAAAAGAACTCAGAAGAATGGGATTGTAGTTTGGGAGATGAAAAAATAGTTTTTAATATTTTAAATCCGCAAAAGAAAACATTGACATTTATCATGCAGTTTGCTTGTGCCTATCATGTAGAAAATAGATTACCCTTAGAAATGTCGGAAATGATATTAAATTGAATTTATATGTCATTCATCTTGGCGCCATCTCTGTTATCAGCAAATTTTCTTCATTTGGAGAAAGATATTGAAATGATCAACGCAAGTGAAGCAGATTGGTTGCATTTAGACGTGATGGATGGCGTTTTTGTTCCTAATATTTCTATTGGTTTTCCGTTAATAAAACAAGTGGCTAAAATAGCGAGCAAACCTTTGGATGTTCATTTAATGATGGTTGAACCTCAGAAATTTATTTCCCGATTTAGCGATTTAGGTGTGCAATCGCTGAGTGTTCATTATGAGGCTTGTATCCATCTTCACAAAACGATACTGCAAATCAAAGACGCCGGAATGAAAGCCGGAGTGGTGCTCAATCCTCATACTCCGGTGGAATTGCTGACCGATATTCTCGAAGATGTAGATATCGTACTGATTATGTCGGTTAATCCGGGTTTTGGAGGACAAAAATTTATTTTTCATTCTTACGATAAAGTTCGACGGTTAAGAGCAATGATTGATCAAAAAGATCTGAATACGCAAATAGAGGTAGATGGCGGGATTGATTTTGAAAATGGAAAATTAATGATAGAAACGGGAGTAAATATATTGGTTGCGGGAAATTCGATTTTTAACGCTCCTGATCCCATTGAAATGATAAGAAGGATGAAAGCCGAAAAATAAAGACAAAGGATAAAAAATATATTCTTAATTCTTAACTATTTAGTATGAAATTATTACACCAAACACCTTTTCTGCGGGTGCTTTTGTTTTTTATTTTAGGGATTGTAATTCAATCTTATTGGGATTTTACACCTTTTTTCCTTTTTGCCGGCGTATTATCTTTTTTTATTATTGCTCTTTCGTATGTTCCAAATTTAAATAAACAGTATAATTTTCGCTTTTTATTTGGTTGGGGTTTTTCTTTCTTTTTATTTGTTATTGCTACTTATAGCACAAAACTTACTTGGGAAAAATCAGAATGGAAAATAGAGCCGGTTGTTCATTTGTATGAAGGAAGAGTGATTGAAGAACCGATTTTAAAACCAAAAACTTATTTATGTAAAATCCGGATTGTTTCGGCAGAAGAAGCTATTTATAAGGATGTGGTTGATAAAAAGGTCGTTATCTATTTACCAATTGACACGTTTTCGAAAACAGTTGCGGTGGGAGAAACACTTTCTTTTTACGGACAGTTTGAACAATCGCCGCTCTACTTGCAAAAAAAATCTTTTGCTGCCATCGGATTTATCCGTCAGAAACATTGGTTTTTGAAACAAGATTCGAATCGATCTTTTTCTATTTTAGAAAAGTCGTTATCTATTCGAAGGATTTTATTGGATCGCTTGCAAAAAATAATTCCGGATCATTCAACTTATTCCATTGCGTCGGCTTTGATGTTTGGCTATAAAGACGAATTGGATAAAGACCTTCAACAATCTTTTGCCAACATTGGCGCCAGCCATGTGCTTGCTGTCAGCGGATTGCATTTTGCCATTGTCTTTGGAATGGTTTATTTCATGCTTTCCTTTCTGGGTAATTCGCTGGAAGGAAGATTAATCAAGCAACTGGTTGTATTCCCTTTGCTTTGGGGATTTGCTTTTATAACCGGTTTCTCGCCTTCCGTTGTTCGTGCAGCCCTGATGCTGACTGTTTGGGGAATTGGGAATGCCTTTTTTTATAAGTCGTTTACATTAAACACCGTCGCGATCGCTGCATTTTTTATGCTGCTGTTTAATCCGTTGTATCTGTTTGACGTCGGATTCCAATTGAGTTTCATGGCGGTTGTTTCTATTATTTTGGTTAATCCATACTTAAACCGGTTATATGAATCGAAGAATCCGATGATAAAATATGTTTGGGAATTATGTTGTGTTTCGGTTTCAGTACAAACAGGCGTTTTGCCGGTTTCGGCATATTATTTTCATCAAATATCTCTCCTTTTTTTGATTACTAACCTGTGTGTCATCCCATTAGTTACGATTCTTTTATTTTTGATACCTTTCAGTTTGTTATTCGATGCGCTATTCGGAAATATTCCGGCATTGATGTATCCTCTAAATAAAGGATTGGAACTTTTTCTTTCCACGGTCCGGTTTTTGGATGAAATTCCATACGGAAGTATTCATTCAATTGATATTAATTTCAGAGAAATGACAGTCTGGTTTATAGCCATGATTTTAATTTTATTAATATTTATAAAAAAAAGGATCTTTTATCTTTACTTGTTATTAATTTTGATTGTATGCGAAGGCATTTATTCTTTTTATTGAAAATTGATAGCCAAAAGAAAGCTTCCTTTTTTTCTAAATCTTTTATCTTTTCAGGAATCAGTTATTTTCTTTTATACCAACTGTTATGGCGCTTTACGGTCAATTATCCCGATACGAATCCATATAAGCAGATTTATGTTTCAATATTTTTCGGCATCTTTTTAGGAATAGACCTTATGAAGTACTTTTATGATGTCAAATGCAATAAAAAATAAAGAAAACAAGTCGAAGAAATCAAAAATAATAATTTGAGTTCGACATAAGAAAAAGGCTTATATTCTAAAAATCAAATATCCGAATGAAGCAGGGCATTGGCACACTTGTTCAAATGATACAGCGATTTGCCGCCAAAGTCGGTGGAGTATAGGAGACCATTTGTCAATGCATAACCCAAAGCCTAAGTATGGGTACGGACAACAACACATTCGAAAGAGCGATAAGAACGTTCAAAGTCAAACAAAAATTTCCGGTTTGTTCCGTTCTTCTGAGGGAGCACAGGCTTTGCCGTAATCCGTTCGGTCATTGATACCACTATCAAAAACGCTCAAAATATTTGGAACGTTTTGAATTGTGTCGCGACTATAGCTGAATAGTTACTAAAAATTGAATCTACACCCTGATTTACTATTATAATTCCTTTGTTTTTCTAAAAAATCTCACTATTTTTGTGCAGTTTTTAAACAAAATTATCAATTTTTTATAAGGAAATAGAGATTATTTTTAACATTACATATTAATTAAGAAAGCGTTAGCTTATATTCTTGCTATTGAAACTTAGACAATTTCAATTACTACGAGAATAAGTTGTTAAGCGCTCACGTTGGATGCGTGGGTATAACTTATTTGTAGTAATGGGCAGTCTAAGGCCTCAATAGCAGATAAAGTTAAAAGTCCCACGCTTCGTATTTTTAAACCGCTTCTCTTCGGGACCTGAAAGCGAACTAAGAACTAAGAGTTATGAGTTAAGAGTTGATGTCGCACCCTGTATCACCATAGTTTATTCCGGCGATGGTAAAGACAACTTTTCGAATCAAAAAAATCATTTTTCTCATCGTTTAATAAAAGTCGGTTGTCTTTACCGGAACCGGAGAAACTAAAAAGAGTTAAGAAC
>JAIRLY010000164.1 GCA_031259075.1 Dysgonamonadaceae bacterium
AGTTTAAACTGAAAGAGGAAAGCATCTCTAAGCAGACAAAACCGGAATCGATAGAACCCGAAAATCCATTGAAAAAGGAAATAGCCGAGTTGAAAGAACTGGTACTGCAACAATCCAAGATGATAGAAGAGAACAAACCTTTCATGTCTATTCCGTTGGAGAAAAGAGAATCTGCCAACAATGATCCTGTCAATCTGGAAGAGGAAGAAAGAAGCATTTCTGCCCTGACAGAAGAAGAACGCTCTCTGTTCAGTTCGGGAACAACCTTAGATGAATTTGAACTGGTAGTCAGAACGCTGAAAGGTAAACCGATTACAAAAGAAGAGGAAACGCAGGTTGAGCAAATCATTCCGAAAATTGACGGTACAGATATTTACAACCAATTCACCAAACAGATTCATGGAGCGGAAGAACGGGCGATGGCTATCCTGAATAAAATTGAGGATGGTGGACAAGCCTTATCTGGCAAGGGAGATGATAGTTTTGATTATAGGAAATTTGTTAGGGAGTAAGATGCCGTATCAGTAATCAGAGGTATTGAAGTGGTTGGTGAAAAATAGTCATCAGATATAATATTCAAGCCGGGCGTTATGTTCGGCTTTTTTGTTGTGTAAAATGTTGATAAGTAAATAGAAATTTGTATTGTTAAATCCACCTTAAATCAATATATTTGCAAAATACAGCAAAAAAATGACAGATGAAACAGATTAACAGATTAAAAGTAGTTCTCGTAGAGCAAAATAAAACTGGAAAATGGTTGGCAGAAACGTTGGGAAAGAACGAAGCAACTGTTTCTCGGTGGTGTACTAATGAAACTCAACCTTCATTGGAGACGCTTGTAGAGATTGCAAAAGTGTTGAATGTGGATGTAAAGGAACTGCTTGTGTCAACAAAAAAATAAATTACGCTTACTATGTATATATCAAATCTATCAATAAGGAATTATCGGAACTTTCGTAATGTTTCTCTTTCCTTCCAGAAAGGAGTAAATACGATTATTGGCGAAAATGGTTCTGGTAAAACTAATATTTTACAGGCACTACGATTGTTAATTGACGAAAGCCTTCCAAGGAGTGTCCGATTTTATGAATCCGATTTTAATAGAACTTTGAACTCGTGGAAAGGTCATTGGATAATTATTCAAATTGAATTTGAAGAACTTGATGTAAGTGAAGAAGCACAAGCAATAGCAATGCACAAAGCGGGAGAGATGGCTGAATATGAAAGCTCAAAAGGCAGTTATTCTTTAATTTTCAGACCACGAGAAAATAAACGACGAGAACTTTATGAATATTCATTGAAAGCGGATAAAAACCAAGAAGAATTACAAGAGATAATCAATTCTATAGGATTGAACGACTATGAATATTCTTATAGAGGCAGAGGAAATGTGGATTTTTCGATTGATGAAAATTATCTTGATTATGTAGGTAATTTTAATAACATTTCATTTCCAAATCCTGATGAACAAAGAGATGACGTTTATGGGACAAAATTATTCGGATTCTCTATCCCTAATGAATTATCTTGCACTTTCGTAAAAGCATTACGAGATGTTGAATCAGATTTACGCTCGTTTAAGGACAATCCGTTATTAAATTTACTTCGAGGAAAAGAAAAAAGTATTGATGTCGCACAAAAAGAAAGCATTGGAAATAAAGTCGAATCTCTTAATCAGGAAATTAGTAATTTAGATGAAGTAAAAGATGTTACAAAAGGCATATCATTAAGTATCAAACGAGCTGTTGGAGAGACATATGCTCCCAATATTGATATAAAATCGGAATTACCATCCGATATGGAAAGACTTTTACAGTCCTTAAAACTATGGGTTGGAGACCCAGACGAAATTGGCTATAAAGGTCGGATTTGGGAATTAAGTTTAGGTGGAGCTAATCTCATTTATTTGTCATTGAAACTACTAGAGTATGAGAAAGTTAAATCTTTAGATAAAATTGCAAATTTCTTGTTAATTGAGGAACCTGAGGCACATATTCATACTCATATTCAAAAAACCTTATTTCAAAAACTACAAAGCCATAATACTCAGATAATAATAACAACTCATTCAACGCATATATCTTCCGTAAGCGAAATTAGTGCGATGAATGTTTTAAGTAGAATTAACAAACAGGCTGTGGTTTTCAATCCTTCAAATGGCTTGAATGAATCACAAATACAAGCTCTTGAACGATATTTAGATGCTGTAAGGACAAACCTTCTTTTTGCAAAAGGAATTATATTAGTGGAAGGTGATGCTGAACAGATAATAATTCCTCATTTAATAAAAAAGGTTTTTGGCGTTTCTTTAGATGAATTGGGTATAAGCCTTGTAAACATTGGAAGTACTGGATTTGATAATATAGCAATATTGTTCCATAATGATAGAGTACGAAAAAAATGTGCTATTATTACAGATTTAGACCAATCAATTTTACCATTACCAGATGATGAAAGCACTGATAGTGCCGAACAAAGAAATTGTCGAAATTCTCAAAAGTCAGGGACTGAAAGAAAACAGAAGTTAAATGATTTTGTGCGAAATAATTTTTGGATAGCTCCATTTTACGCAGAATATACTTTTGAAGTAGATTTTCTTTTAGCAGGGAATTCATTTGAAGTCTGTAAAGTTGTAAATGAACAATACACAATTCCGAAAATAATAGAAACAATTTCCGAAAAACTAAACAATTCCGATGTTTCAATTGCAGGAAAAGAAATATTACGCCTTGCTAACAAATTCGGGAAAGGATGGTTTGCTATTATGCTATCAAAACAGATAGACCATTTAACGAATGTCCCTGAATATATTATAAATGCAATTGCTCACACAAGCCTTCATATAAATGACAAAACGCTTTTGGAAATGGCTAATTTTCGACTACAATCATTATCAAAAAAGTCTTATGAAGAAGACAAAACAGATTATAACTCAATAATAGCATTAATGCAGTTACATAATAATCCAACAGATGCTTTGAATGTATATAAAGAGAAACTGCCAAATGACATATTAAGTAACCTTATTAATGGAATAGAGATAAAGCGCCTTTTATAAGATTGTATAGATTATGCTAAGAGGCTTAAATGAACAACAAAAAGATGCAGTTTTAACTGACGGACATGTTTTATTAACAGCTTGTCCGGGCAGTGGAAAAACTCGTGTATTGACTTATAAACTCGCATATGAGTTGCAAAAAATTGGTGATACGAAAAAGCGTGCTGTTGCTTTGACATTTACAAATAGAGCTGCGGACGAAATAAAACGCCGTATTGTCCATATGGATATAGACCCTACAAAACTTTGGGCGGGAACAATTCATGCCTTTTGTTTAGAATGGATTTTGCGCCCTTATGCTTCTTATTTAGATGAACTAAAAAATGGTTTTGTCATTTCAGATGAATATAAAACAGAAGAATTACTTTCTTTTATAAAGAAAGAATTTGAGGAAGAAGGAATTTTAATTGAAAAGCCATGGGATATAAAAACACGATTGGATACTAATGGTAATTTTATGGATTTGGAGCCAACCCATTTAGTATTATTAGAAGAATATCATAATCGACTGGTTGATGAAGGATTAATTGATTTTGACCAAATTCTTTATTATGCATTCAAATTGGTAAATTCTTATCCAAAAATAGCAAAAACATTAAACAATTTATTTCATATAATTTGTGTAGATGAATATCAAGATACTTCGAATTTACAATATGCGATACTTTCTAAAATTATTACTGCAAAAGAAGGGAAAACGATTCTATTCTTGGTGGGAGATAAAGACCAAGCTATCTATGGTTCATTGGGTGGAGTTGCAAAATCATTAAATGAAATTAAATCTGAATTTGAAAATTTGAATATCCAAGAAAAGGAATTATCAGGTAACTATCGTAGTTGTCAAAGGATTATTGATTATTATCGAAATTATCAAACTGCTGATATTGAGATAGAATCATTATGTTCACATGCAGATGAAAGTGGACTAATTACATTTAATAATATTCTTAATAAGGATGACTTGGACAAATATATCGCTTCTGTCATTGAAGATAATTTGAATAGTGGAATACCAGAACATGAAATTTGTGTTTTAGCACCTCAATGGTGGATGGTTATTCCTATGGGAAGAAAATTGAAGACCTTACTTCCTCAAGTGAACTTTGATGCTTATGGATTATCGCCGTTATTACGAAACAAAGAAAATATTTGGTTTAAAGTAGCTCGGTTATTCTTAGTAGAACCTTCGCTCTCAATGTATTTTGTTAGAAACAGGTGGGCTTCGGAATTAATTGAAGAGTTTGATATTTTAGGAATAAGAATCTTAGATAATGTAGATAGAAAGTCAAAATCTCTTTTAAGAATAATAAATTCGATATCTTCAACTCAATCAGATGGATTAGCTTATATCGAAGAATGCTTTAATGCACTATTAATGATAATTGAAGTTCGCATTGATGAACATCCAACCTTGAAACAGCATTGGGAATATTTTTTTGAAGGAACTAAGAAAAGGTTGAAGAATCCTGAATTTGATTATGCAAAAGATACACAAAGCTTCAAACGCTTATTTAAGCAACATTCAGGAGTTGTTGTAAATACATGTCATGGAGTTAAAGGAGAGGAATTTCACACTGTAATTGCGTTTGGATTATTACACGGATTTGTTCCTAATTGGGGAGAAGATGACCCCAGTGGAGCAGGAAAGAAGTTGCTGTATGTTATTTGTTCAAGAGCAAAGAAGTATCTACACTTGATTTCGGAAAATGGGAGGACAACTAAAGGCGGAAAACCATATGAAACAACAGGACATTTAAAACGACTTGTTTTTCACTACGATTAGATTAATAATTATGGATGCTTTCAACCTATATAACGAAGTCAAGCAAGAATATAACAACTTGCTACCCAACAAAAAAGTCATGTTGGTAATCTTTCATTTATATCAACGCATCGAAAATAAAGAACTTGATACAACATTTACGGAAGACGAAATTCTTAAATCAATAAAGTATGTCTGGAAAAATGAAATAAAAACGGAACAAACAGTACAATTTAACAATACAATACGGTCATTACAAAAGTTTTTCCTATGGAGAGATGAAAATAAAGGATTGTATAGCTTTCGTCCATATGCGGAACTATTGTGTGCCGAAGTCGCCAAAGTATTATCAGACACATTTAATCCAACGGAAATAGAAAGAGATTTTAAACATATCCAAAAGCAATTAGAAATTGAACCTTTTGAAATGTGGTACCAATACACATTTGATGGATATAGAAGAAAAGTAAGTGCCCAAACATCTGTATTAGACCGAAAAGTAGCAAAAGCAATTACTGAATTTCGTACAGAAATAAACCAAAATGATGATTACAATATATCTTCACTCAAAAATATTGTAGATATATTATCTGGCTTAGGCATTCAAACACGAGAACTAAATATAGCATTCCGTAGTTCGAGACAGATTGAAGACTGGATGATTGATTTCCAGAAAGAAGAAAAAGGGGTTGCTTACTTTAAAGAAACAACCGATGTTATTCGGTATTTCAAAGATATTAGAAACAAACTACAAATCATTGGTCGAAAAATTGATGGGATAAAACCAAAATTAGACGAATATATCAACAATGTCAATCAACAAGACTTTTATAGAAAGTTCAAGTTACTTCTCAAATATACTTTGGATAATGCTCAACTAAGCAAAAATGGAGAAATTTGTTTGCCAAGCAATATCCCGAATGAATGTATACTTCCTGACAAATTACAGAAATTTCTGATAATAAAAGAAAATTGGAATCTGGGACAGATACCTTCTCAACGTAGCTCCAAGGTTGTTGTTCCTACTACTAATAAGGAAGCCTCTTTGCTTGAATTGAAACGCTGCAATGAGCAAACGGCAATGTTCAAACGAATTAAGCAGTATTTGAATGAACTTGAACATCAACTGAATATTTCAAAGGAAGTAGATTTTTCCATGTGCTTTTTTGAAGTAATGGAAAAAGAAGATGGGGATGTAAACATAGCTGCACGTTTTGCTTCCCGTGCCACGGAAAAATATTTCAAAAGCAAAATACATCAAGTAGAAATTCAGAAGGAGAAAATAAGTTACCCACTATATCCAACAATTACCGTATGGAAAACAACGATATACAAACGGAATTAACATATGAATTTTTAGAGCATCCAGATGCAAAAGAATTTTTTGCCGCATTAGATTATGCGCTTAAAAATGGAGTATATATTCAGCATCAGAGCAAACCCAAAGGGATTTTTAGCTTTACAAGATATAACTATACGAGTTTACGTCAATACTATATAGATTTCTTTGACTTGTACCTATCAACAGAAGGACAAGATAGTGAACAATACTTTTTTATCGATTTCCGTAAAGATGAAAACGGAAGAGTCAGCCGAGGAAATATACCTGAAATAAACAGAAAAAGATTAAAAGACGCTCATTTAATCGTTGGATTTCTATTAGTAAGAATATGCATCATAGACCCAACCTCTGAATATCAACAATCAATTGAGGCTTTTGTCAAACGTATATTCGAAGATTATGATGAATACAAAATGAATTTATTAAGACTATTTGCCAAAAACAATGAAGATATATCCATAGATGCCGATGAAAAAATTATTCAGCAAATTATTAAAAATGCCCTTTCTGATTTCAACGATATTGGCTGGGTTAGACTTGATAAAGACTCTCAAATATTTGAAGTGATGCCCTCTTGTAAAAGATTATTCACTTTATATGAAGAAATAATTATGAACATAGATTATATAATTAAAGACAATCATGGCAAAACAATTTCCTCGAATACATAGTTTGTCCACTATTGGAATACAGCATCATTTCCACACAGATTATCTATTTCATCAATTTCGCACTGATTTTTCAGGAGATAGTGGAGTCGGAAAATCTATGATTGCTGATATGCTACAATTGATTTTTGTCGGCAGCGAGTTTCTATCGGCAACAGAAGGTACAGACGAGAGACTTGCCAAAACAATGCCAACCAACCGATATGGATATGTGTTTGCCAACGTAGAAGTGGACACATGCAAATTTATAGTTCTTGGCATGTTTATTTCTACAGCGACCATAAATCCAGACCCTTTCGTTATTCAGGGAGGATATGGTAAAGATGCTTATACTCCTCTTCAGACCCCTGTATCATACAGAGATATATTAAATGGTGAAATAGTAGAAGAAATCGAAGCTGTGTCAAAGCGATTAGATGGTCAGTTTAATTGCCAAAAGATGAGCCAGAAAGCCTATCATGAATATCTGATGGAACATGAATTGCTACCAATACAAATAACGGATAAAAATCGCCTTAGAAATTATGCGCGTATTCTTCGTTCGTTTGCCAGAGGACGTGATTTTAAATACGATTCAGAAACGCTGAAATATTTTTTCTTCGATGACCATAAAGAAACTGAAATTTACGAAGATTTTCAAAAACGCTTAGATAACATTGAAGCCGATTTAGATGGACACAAAAGACATAAAGAAATATTGCAAAATGTATCTGAAAAAGAACAAGCCTTAATAAAATTGAAGTCATTAAAGCAAAAGAAACAAGAAGCAGAAATAGAATTCTACAAAGCTAAAACCGTTTTTCATTATCGTAATACTCAAGACAAAGAGAGAGAAATATCTAATAATCAACAAAGAATACAAAAAGCAATTGCTAATATTGCTAATCTTAAAACTATTCAATTACAGAAAAATATCGAAAGAATTGATATTCTACAAAGTGAGATACATTCACATACGGAAACGATACAATATGCTGAAAATAAGCTGTCTGAAGTAAGTGATGCCGAAAAAACTCTAAATGCAAAATTGGAAGAGATTTCACTCGAATGCATTCAACTCAATTTAATTGAAAGTTCAAAAAAATCGAACATAAAAGAATATATTGAACAATTGTATGGAGAAACAATAGTCGTAGAGCATTGGATTAATAAATATCAAACAATAGAAAAGTTGAAGGTTGTTTTTTATGAACAACAGGAGAATAACGAAAGACGAGAAAAGATAAGAAAGTTAGAACGCGCCATAAGTACACAAAAATTGATGGATATATTTCTATCTTCCGATTGGGTTTTAAGTGATAACATTGAAAGTAACTATCAACAAAAATTAGAGGAATTAGACAACGAAATAAAGAGGCAACAAGCCCTATCTAAGTTTTCAGACACAAATAATCCTTATTCATTATCAAGCTGGGCACTGAAAAATAAGAAGGCTTTGGATAAAGAACAAGAAAGTGTTCTTGTCTATTTCAAAGATTTGACTACACAACAGCCGAATATATTTGAGGAAGGAGTAAAATATTTGCCTCTACCTGAGGACTTATTCTATCACTTAGATTTTGAAAAAGATGGAGATGACGGTTTTTGGTTAAAATTAAATGGTATTCGTGAATATATCCCGTACATTCAAACACAAATTTTTAATACAGATGATATTAGCAAATTGGAAAAATACTTTGCTGAAAATTATGACAAATCTCAAAATGAATTAGAACGATTAGAAAAAGAACGAGAAAAATTACAAACTCTTAAATCATTTCTCAATCAAATTGGAAGTGAGGCTATAAATCTATACAAAGAAAAAGATTTAATAGAAAATTACCATGTAGATAAGGATTTAGACAAAACAAAAAACGAATTTGAATCTTATTGTATTCATTATTTTTATGCAGAAGACATAAAAAGATGGAAAACAGAAATTGATAAATGTTTAACAATTACAAATCAATCCGCTCAAATCAAAGAACAAATTAATAAAGAGTTAAATGACATTGTAAAATTTATTCGTCAGAATGGATTACAAATAGAACCTGATTTTGAAAAATTATGTGATGCTCTATCGAATTTGAAAAACGAAAAAAATCAGGAAACGAAAAAATCAGAACGCCAACTTTATTGGTATTCGAAAATAACTAATCCGTTAACTCATACTAATATTCGGAATGAAAGTGAAGAATTGGCTGAAAGAAAAATTGCAAAGCAAAATATTTCTAAGATACAGCAAGAATTGACAAAGGACAAAACCGAATATTCTGAATACTTACTTAA
>JAIRLY010000197.1 GCA_031259075.1 Dysgonamonadaceae bacterium
AAGTTACAAAAAATCAAATCCTCGCTGTTTTGGAAAATTCCGCATCAACAAGTGAAATACTTGATTTACTTGTATTTACAGATACTTTTAATATTCAATATTATTTCAGGATCGCCTCGCGAACCCCTGAATTAAGCGAAAATTGGCTTAAGTCGGACTTCGTTTCCATTCCGAACCGGAACGATCTAAGCGGTAGCGCTTTGGGTGATATACAACCTGCTTTCAGCACATTCCAAAAGTCGTCGGAAGATTTGCGTTTTTTCCTCGAAACCGACTATCACAATAAAAAAACCGCCGTAATCGAAAAACAGATTGACGTTCAGAAACACTTGCTTTCACAAAATTATAAACAATTGAAAATCACGGAAGAACAATTAATTTCGGCAAACAAAAATTTTGCGGCAGACTCGATGCTTTTTGCAAAAAACGTTATTTCGAGTTTTGATTTTGAAAGTGCAAAAACGGTGCGTTTACAGGCCATCCAAAATCTTGAAAATGCGAAATCAAGTATTGAAAATCAAAAAATCAGCATTTTGCAGTCGGAACAAACAATTTTCGATTTGCGTCAACAACGCAGTGAACAGCTTTCGCAGATTAAAATGCAATATATCAATGCCTTTGATCAATTGAAAGCGCAACTCAAAGCATGGGAACAGACTTACATTCTTCGCAGCCGGATCGACGGCGTCGCTACGCTTACAAAATATTGGCAAAAAAACCAGAATGTAACTGCCGGTGAAACTGTTTTGGCAGTTGTGCCATCTGAAAATCAGCATATTATCGGAAAAATCTATCTTCCGCCGCAAGGCGCCGGAAAAGTTAAAACAGGGCAAACCGTCAATGTTAAATTCGACAACTTTCCGTATATGGAATATGGAATGATTAAGGTTGAGGTGAAAAATATTGCCCTTGTGCCGGTTGAACAGGGTGAAACACGCAACTACGTTCTTGAAGTCGCTTTTCCCGAAAAACTTGTTACTACCTATGGTAAATCCCTCGTTTTCAGCCAGCAAATGAGCGGAACGGCAGAAATCATTACCGATGATTTGCGACTGTTGGAGCGGCTGCTAAATCCTGTCAGGGCGCTGGTGAAAAATCAGTTGGAATTAGGGATGTGAGGCGCGAAAGCGCGAAAGCACGAAAGCGCGAAAGCACGAAAGCACGAAGGGGCGAAAGCACGAAAGCACGAAGGGGCGAAGGCACGAAAGCACGAAGGGGCGAAGGCACGAAAGTTATTTTGACAGGTTTTTACGCGAATTAATAAAACTTTGTATTTTGGACGACAAAAATTTACAATACTCCATTAATACTTTGTAATCATCCTGATTGAGATAACCAAATTCTTTTGCCAAATAAGTTTGTGTACGTACCTCCGCACATGAACCTTTGGCAATATAAAGAAACTGAATAAACTCTTTATTGGTCTGTCTTTCAAAACCTTCCGATATATTTGAAGGGACAGACACCGACGCTCTCCGAATTTGGTCTTTGAAACTATAATCATTACAATTTTTCGTTAATTTATAGACTGTTACACTCAATCGCATACCTTCTTTCCAGATTTCCAAATCTTCGAAATTAAAACTTTTCTTTTCCATATAGATTAAATTAGTCCTGCAAAATTACAAAAAATATCTTCACCCCTTTCGCGCCTTCACCCTTTCGCGCCTTCGCCCTTTCGTGCCTTCGTGCTTTCGCGCCTTCGCCCTTTCGTGCTTTCGTGCTTTCGCGCCTTCGCGCCTTCAAATGTATCGGAAGGTTTTGAATCCAATCTGCACTAAGTATTTTTCATCCTCAAATTGTTTTATTTGCAAAACATTTTGTATTTTTAGCAATTAATTATCGCTAATAGATGAAACATATTATATTTCTTATCTTCTCTGTTTTTTTCACTTTCTCTATTTCATTCGGAAATAATCCGGTCGATTATGTAAATACGTTAATGGGAACACAGTCTAAGCCTGCGTTGTCTGCCGGAAATACATATCCGGCAATTGCTTTGCCTTGGGGGATGAATTTCTGGACGCCTCAAACCGGAAAAATGGGCGACGGCTGGGGATATACCTACGATGCGGATAAAATACGCGGATTCAAACAAACCCACCAACCCAGTCCATGGATCAACGATTACGGTCAATTTGCAATTATGCCGGTCACCGGTAAACCGGTTTTTAATCAGGACGACCGGGCGAGTTGGTTTTCTCATAAAGCGGAAACAGCCAAACCGTACTATTACAGCGTTTATTTGGCCGACCACGATATAACGACGGAAATAACTCCCACCGAACGCGCTGCGATGTTCCGGTTTACATTTCCCGAAAACGAAAATTCATCCGTCATTGTAGACGCATTCGACAATGGTTCATCTATCAAAATCATCCCTTCGGAAAATAAAATCACCGGTTACACCACAAAAAACAGCGGCGGAGTTCCCGATAACTTCAAAAATTACTTTGTAATCGTATTTGATAAACCTTTTACTTTCCGGTACATTGTAAAGAATGAAGAAATACGGAAAGGAATAGAAGAAGCTACGGCTGAGCATGTAGGAGCGATTGTAGGTTTTTCTACGAAGAAAGGAGAGGTTGTGCATGCCCGCGTAGCTTCCTCTTTTATTAGCCCGGAACAGGCCGGCCTGAATTTGACCGAACTGACCGGAGATTTTGAAAGCGTTAAATCAAAAGGGCAACAAATTTGGAATGAAGTATTGGGACGAATCCAAATCGAAGATGATGATTTGGATAACATCCGAACTTTTTATTCGACTTTCTACCGTTCGGTTTTATTTCCAAGAAAATTTTACGAAATAGACGCTAAAGGAAAAATTTATCACTACAGTCCGTATAACGGCAAAATAGAATCCGGTTATCTGTTTACCGATACCGGATTTTGGGATACATTCCGTTGCCTGTTTCCTTTTTTGAATTTGATGTATCCTTCCATGAGCGTCCAAATGCAAGAAGGATTGGTAAATACATACAAAGAAAGCGGATTCCTTCCCGAATGGGCAAGCCCGGGACATCGAGACTGCATGATTGGGAATAATTCAGCCTCTATTGTAGCGGATGCTTACCTAAAGGGATTGAGAGGATACGATATTCAAACCTTGTATGAAGCGGTTTTATTCGGCGCAAACCACGTACATCCGAAAGTAAATTCAACCGGCCGGCTGGGATACGAATATTACAATACGTTAGGATATATTCCTTATGATGTCGGAATAAATGAAAACGCCGCGCGTACTTTAGAATATGCTTACAGCGACTGGACGATTTATCAGTTAGGGAAAGCGCTGAATCGTTCGGAAAGCGAAATAAAACCTTTTGCCGAGCGAGCAATGAATTATAAAAACCTTTTCGATAAAGAAACTAAATTAATGCGTGGAAAAAATCAAGACGGAACATTTCAGTCTCCTTTTAATCCGATGAAATGGGGCGACGCTTTTACCGAAGGAAACAGTTGGCACTATACATGGTCGGTATTTCACGACCCGCAAGGATTGATCGATTTAATGGGCGGAAAGAAAATATTCAATCAAATGCTGGATTCCATCTTCAACATTCCCCCTCATTTCGACGACAGTTATTACGGATACGTTATCCACGAAATCCGGGAAATGCAAATCATGAATATGGGAAATTATGCGCATGGAAACCAACCTGTACAACATGCCCTTTATTTGTATAACTATTCCGGTGAACCATGGAAAGCTCAATTTCATCTGCGCAAAGTAATGGATAAACTTTACAGGGCTACCCCCGACGGATATTGCGGCGATGAAGACAACGGACAAACTTCCGCTTGGTATGTTTTTTCTTCATTGGGATTCTATCCGGTTTGTCCGGGTACGGACGAATACATAATCGGTTCTCCTTTGTTTCGAAAAGCAGTTATTTCGTTGGAAAACGGAAAGAAAATTATCATTTCATCAAAAGATAATACGAAAGAAAATACTTATATCCAATCCTTAAAAATAAATGGAAAGGATTACAGCAAAAATTACCTGAAACATGCAATGCTTCTGAACGGAACAAAATTGGAATTTGATATGTCGAATATACCGAATAAACAGCGTGGAGTAAATAAACAGGATACTCCCTGTTCATTTTCCCGCATTGCTGATTAAGCACGGTTGCACACCCTATCCGCAGGAGCGACACTTTGTTGCCGGTCCTGTTTATTCCAAAACTTACGAATAATTTATTTCTGCTTATGAGCGATTCATTAGCACTATAGAGCAAATCCGGCAATGTAGATGTCAATAAATAAACTACTTAATTTTATTTATTAAACATATTATTATAAGTATATTAATAGTTTTATAACACAAGTTTATATTATGACATCTCCAATGTTTCAAAAAATATGCATAACTTTGCATGTAAACAGTAAACCTCAAAACAATATATGACAAAGAAAAAAATACTTGTAATTACGAACATTGTTTGTATGTTATTTTTCGTAAACGCCTGCAAAAAGGAAACAGGGGTGACCGGACAACAAAACCTCACACAATATGTTAATCCATACATCGGAACAGGAGGACACGGACACGTTTTCATGGGAGCAAACCTCCCTTTCGGCTCAGTGCAACTGGGAGCTACCAGTGTCTTGCAATCATGGGACTGGACGTCCGGTTATCACATTTCCGATACGACCATTATCGGATTTAGCCACACGCATCTAAGTGGAACCGGAATAGGCGATTTAAGTGATATTTCCTTGATGCCGGTTACTGAAGAAGTGATTTTGAACAGAGGAAATCCGGGAGATCCTCATTCGGGAATCTGGTCTTATTTCACCCGGTCTTCCGAAAAAGCAAAACCCGGATATTACGGTGTTCATTTGGACCGATACAACGTAGATGTAGAATTAACAGCAACACAACGGGTCGGATTCCATAAATACACTTTTCCAAAAACGGACGGAGCCTGCGTAATCATTGACTTGGAAAACGGTACTTGCTGGGACAAACCAACAGAAGGATATATTGTGCAGGAAAACGATTCCATTGTTTCCGGATACCGTTACTCTACCGGTTGGGCAAACGACCAGCGCATTTATTTTACAGCTTCGTTTTCAAAACCAATCGGGAAATTTGTTGTTTCCAATGCGAACAAAAGAATAATGGAAAATTCTTTGAAAGCCGAAAAAGTTTACGGTCTGGCTTATTTCGATACGGAAGAAAAGGAAGAAATCTGCGTAAAGGTTGCTCTTTCGCCTGTAAGTATTGAAAATGCAAAAATGAATATGCAAACCGAACTCCCCGGTTGGAATTTCGATCAAACCAGGACAAAAGCCATCCGGGCTTGGAACGATGAATTAAATAAAATACAAATAAAAACAAACGATGAAGCGGTGAAACAAATATTCTATACCGGATTGTATCACACGATGATCGCTCCTTCCGTTTTCTGCGATGTAAACAGCGATTATCGCGGAGCGGACGGTAAAATATACCGAAAAAACAATTTTACAAACTATACTACTTTCTCATTGTGGGATACCTACCGGGCGGCTCATCCGCTGATGACTATTATCCATCCCGAAAAAGTCGACGATATTATCAATACCATGCTGCACATTTATCAGCAACAGGGAAAACTGCCGGTCTGGCATTTAATGGGTTGTGAAACCAATTGTATGGTAGGAAATCCGGCTATTCCGGTGGTTGCAGATGCCATACTGAAAGGATTCAACGGATTTGATCGTGATTTGGCTTATGAAGCAATGAAAACGTCAGCCTTGTCGGACGAAAGAGGACTCGTCTATTTGAAAGAGTACGGATATATTCCTTACGATAAGGAAGAAGAAGCCCTTTCCAAATGTATGGAATATGCCGTTGCCGACTGGAGTTTAGCGCAAGTAGCCCGAAAAATGGGAAAAGAAGAAGATTATGCATATTTCTTGAACCGAAGCAAATCATACCGGTACTATTTCGATAAATCGACCGGTTTTGTTCGCGGACTTTCTTCAAAAGGAGAATTCCGAGCCTCGTTTAATCCTTTCGAATCTATTCATCGCGACAGCGATTATACGGAAGGAAACGCATGGCAATACACTTGGTTGGTTCCGCACGATATTTACGGCTTGGTAGACCTGTTCGGCAGTAAAGAACGATTTATTGAAAAATTAGATTCGCTTTTTATCGTCGAAGGAGATATGGGCGAACACGCATCTCCCGATATCAGCGGACTGATCGGACAATATGCACACGGAAACGAACCAAGTCATCATATCGTCTATATGTATCCGTATGTAGGTCAATCTTGGAAAACAGCCGAAAAAGTACGTGAAATACTAAGCCGGCTTTATTCCGTCCATTCCGACGGATTGAGCGGAAACGAAGACGCCGGCCAAATGTCCGCCTGGTATATCTTATCTGCCTTGGGACTTTATCAGGTAGAACCGGCCGGCGGAAGATACATTTTCGGAAGCCCTGTAATCGACGAAGCTGTCATCCGGGTAGGGAACGGAAAAACATTTACCATCACGGCAAAGAACAACAGCAAAGAAAACATTTACATCCGGAATATTCTTTTAAATGGCAAACCGTACAACGAATATTATATCTCTTTTGATGCGATCGCCAAAGGAGGACATTTGGAACTGGAGATGGGAAGCAGCCGCTCGGCGTCAAACCCTTCTGCTTTTCCCCGATAAATTTCACCCGATATTTTTATCGGTCTGTGTGGAATGTCAAAAATTTCATGTACATTTGCAACTTCTGAAAATTGAATATGAAACCTGAAGAATTAGACAACTTTATTGACAACGAAAAATTAGATAAAGAACATTCCGAATACAAAGTACCTGAAAATACGGAAAATGATAGCCATCATGTTTTATCGGGAATGTATAAGAATTGGTTCATGGATTATGCGTCTTATGTAATTACAGACCGCGCCGTTCCCCATATCAACGATGGACTAAAGCCCGTTCAACGCCGCATCTTGCATACTATGAAACGATTAGATGATGGCCGTTATAACAAAGTGGCGAATATTATCGGTGATACGATGAAATTTCATCCTCATGGAGATTCGTCCATTGGAGGCGCTTTGGTACAATTAGGACAAAAAGATTTGTTGATTGACTGTCAAGGAAACTGGGGAAATATTCTCACCGGCGACGGCGCCGCCGCTCCCCGTTATATTGAAGCCCGTCTGTCGAAATTCGCTTCGGAAGTCGTTTTCAATTCCAAAACCACCGAATGGAAACTCTCTTATGATGGTCGAAATAAAGAGCCGATTACTCTTCCCGTAAAATTTCCTTTACTGTTAGCGCAAGGAGGCGAAGGAATTGCCGTCGGTCTTCAATCGAAAGTTTTACCGCACAATTTCAATGAATTGTTGGATGCCGGCATTTCTCATCTGAAAGGAGAAACATTCACCCTGTATCCTGATTTTCAAACCGGAGGATACATCGACGTTTCCAAATACAACGACGGAGAAAGAGGCGGATCGGTGAAAGTGCGGGCAAAAATTAATAAAATAGACAATAAAACATTGGCCATCAATGAAATTCCTTTTGGGAAAACAACATCTACACTCACCGAATCAATCTTGAAAGCCAATGAAAAAGGGAAAATAAAAATTCGGAAAGTAGACGACATGACCGCCAAACAGGCGGAAATCGTAATCCATTTAGCGCCGGGGGTTTCGTCCGATAAAACGATAGATGCTCTTTATGCGTTCACTGATTGTGAAATAACCATTTCGCCTAACTGTTGCGTAATTGACGAAAACAATAAACCTCAATTCATGAACGTTTCAGACGTGCTGAAACAGGTTACGGATAATACGTTACGCTTGCTGAAACTCGAACTGGAAATTCGGAAAAACGAAATTCTGGAAAACTTGCATTTTGCCTCACTGGAAAAAATCTTTATAGAAGAACGAATCTATAAAGATACAGAATTTGAAAACGCCAAAAATATGGATTCCGCTCTGGTGCATATTGATAAACGCTTAGAACCCTTTAAAGCGCAATTCATCCGTGAAATAAATCGCGACGATTTGTTGCGTCTGATGGAAATTCGAATGGGGCGCATCCTTAAATTCAACAAAGATAAAGCAGACGATTTGATTGCTTCCTGCAAATCGCAAATTAAAGAAACCAATTTTCATATTCAACATATTATCGAATACACGATTGACTGGTTTGCTCAATTGAAAGAAAAATACGGGAAAGAATTTCCGCGAAAAACCGAAATACGCAATTTCGATACAATAGAAGCAGCAAAAGTAGTGGAAGCGAATGAAAAATTATATATCAATCGCGAAGAAGGATTTATCGGTTACGGATTGAAAAAAGACGAATACGTCTGCAATTGTTCGGATATCGACGATGTGATCATTTTATTTAAAGACGGCAAATACAAAATAGTAAAGATCTGTGAAAAGATGTTCGTCGGCAAAAATATTTTGTATCTGAACGTTTTCAAACGAAATGATAACCGAACAATTTACAACGTCGTATATCGTGATGGGAAAACCGGTTTCAACTATATCAAACGTTTTGCCGTAACCGGAATTACACGCGACAAAGAATATGATTTGACGCAAGGAAAACAGGGAAGCCGAATCCTTTACTTTTCAGCAAATCCGAACGGCGAAGCCGAAACTGTTAAAATCATATTAAAACCCAAACCCCGGCAGAAGTTGCTCTTATTCGATAAAAATTTTAGTGAAGTGACAATTAAGGGACGGGCGTCTATGGGAAATATTCTTACGAAAGCGGATATTCACAAAATATCGCTTAAAACCAAAGGCGGTTCGACATTGGGCGGACGAAAAGTATGGTTTGATAATGATGTACTGCGCGTCAATTACGATGGACGTGGTGATTTTTTAGGTGAATTTTTTGCAGATGATTTGATTTTGGTAATTGAAGAAAACGGCGAATTTTACACAACCAATTTTGATTCCGGAAATCATTATCAAGGACAAATCAGGAAAATTGAAAAATTCAACCCCAACAAAGTCTGGTCGGTTGCTTTGTATGACGCAGACCAGCAAAATTACCCTTATTTGAAACGCTTTTCTTTTGAAGCAAGCAACAAAAAGCAAAGCTTCCTGGGTGAAAATAACGCTTCAAAACTTTTGTTACTGACCGATACTTATTACCCCCGAATAGAAGTCGTTTTTGGAGGAAATGATTCGTTCCGTGAACCGTTGATCATTGATGTAGAAGAATTTATCAGCGTGAAAAGTTTCAAAGCCAAAGGAAAACGAATGACTACTTTTGAAATAACGGATGTTAGGGAAATCGAACCGGAACGTTTTCCTCAATTGGTAGAAGATAATTCTTTTCAATCCGGTATTGAGATAGAACCGGAAGAAGAAGATAAACCGCCTTCAGATTTATTTAGATGAAATCACAGAACAGCAACGATTGTTTTAATTCTCGTAAAGGCGAATTGAGCTGCAAGGAGTCAGGTATAAAACATTTGATTTTCAGCGTCCGTTCGTTCCTGTCGCTTCTCTTTTTGTGCACAGCTTCCGGAGCATGGTGTACAGATCCTCCGGAAAAGATTTCGTTCACCTACGAATCTTCGATGATAGGGATAGGAAAAACAAGTGTTTATGACACTTATTTATCTCCTTTGAAATACAAAGGCGCTGGTCTGAACCTCATTCACGAGCAAATAAAAATGGCCGGTTTAAGAAATGAGAATATATTGGCTCAGCATCTTTTTTACATTGAATTAGCCGACACGAAAAACCCAACAGAAACAGCTGCAAGCTATTTGGGAAGTCTGGAATACGCTTACGGATTACTTTATCGTTTCAAACCGGTACAAAAAATACAATTTTTTACAGGATTACAATTCGACGGATTAGTTGGCGGTATCTACAACACACGCAATGGAAATAATCCGGTTACGGCGAAAATACATCTCAACCTGAATCTCTCCGGAATGGCTGCTTACCGGATACAGATTAAAAAACAACCCATCCGGTTGCGTTACCAACTGATTTTCCCGATTGCAGGAGTGCAATTTTCTCCTGAATTTGGACAGTCCTATTACGAGATAGGCTTAGGAGCCAATAATCCGTTACTGCATTGGGCTTCTTTCCATAATCAATTTATGATACGGAGTCTTTTTTCGGTGGAGCTTCCATTGCCTTTTTGTACCTTGAAGCTGGCTTACATGAACGCTGTTTATGAAACGCAAATCAATAGTTTGAATACGCAAATTCTGTCTAACGCATTTTGTATAGGTTTCTCTAAAGACATTTTCAGTATTTCGGGACAAAAAAACAAAAAAAATTTTCAAACAATTTTTGACTAAGGAAAGCCGGTAACCATTAAAGCCGGAGCAAGCTGAAAATGCGGCATAAGCCGGCTGTCGAATATAATTTTAATCCGTTTGAAAATCAGGCGTATATCTGAAATTCGTTTCATACATTTGGAAATTTTAAGATATTCATCTAATTTTGTACAGTTCTTATACAGCATAATCTAATCCTGTGAAAAAACTGTTAATGCTCATATTATTCTTTTCGCTTGCAATTTCCGGTTTTTCATCTGAAGAAGCAAGTTTGGACAGTCTTGATTATTATCTTTCCAAGCAATCGGAATTTGACCGGATAAAAGAAGAAAGGATTGACCGGATAAAGGAAGAAATCAACCGGACGTCTTTAGATCCGGATGTTTCATATTCTTTGTATGTGACTTTATATGAGGAATATAGTTCATACATTTATGATTCCGCTTATGTATATGTAGAAAAATTGTTGGATATTTCCCGCGCTTTGAATGATAAGGATAAAATTATATCTTCTACCATAAAATTGGGATTTTGTTATTTATCTTCCGGATTATTCAAAGAATGTTTTGATATTTTGTCTTCTTTGAATGTCGGAAATTGCAGTACACAGACACAAATTGATTATTTTACCATAAAATCGCGCCTGTATTACGATTTGGCCGATTATAATAATCGTCCGGAATTTAGACTTTCCTACGACCGGAAAGGGAATGAAATCATCGATTCGACTATCGCCTTATTACCCGAACTGTCAGCGCGTTATTGGCTGGTGATAGGATTAAAAGAAATGAAATCGGATAATTATCATGCAGCTTTGGATGCTTATTCGAAAATGATTAATACGCACGATTATTCCGAACATGATTTTGCCATCGCCACTTCCAGTATTGCCTATCTGTTGCGCTTACAGGGAAAAAGTGAAGAAGCCAAGCTATATCTTATTCAGGCGGCCATCGCAGATATTAAATCTTCCACGAAAGAAGCGGTCGCTTTGCGCAATTTGGCTGATATTCTTTATAAAGAAGGCGATTTGACCCATTCGGTCGAATATATTCGTCGCGCTCTTGACGATGCTTATTTTTATAATGCGCGACACCGGCAATTGGAAATCGGGTATATTCTTCCGATTATTGAGGGGGAACGATTGAACGTAATTGAGAATCAAAAGAATAAGATCTCTAATTTTTTACTTTTCATCTCCATTTTGCTGGGAACTTTGATCGTGGCTTTTCTTATCATCTGGATGCAATTGAGACGATTGAATCAGGCCAAACAAATCATCCAGAAATCCAACGAAAACCTGATGGAGGCAAATAAAATCAAAGATGAATATATCGGTTATTTTTTCAGTCTTCATTCGGAATTTATCGAAAAATTGGAAAGTTTTCAGAAATTTGTAAAAAGAAAAGTAGCGGCAAAACAATATGAAGACCTCCCAAATATACCCAAAGATTTGGATGCTCACAAAGAACGGGAAGCGCTTTATTCTCGCTTTGACCGGATTTTTTTGAAGTTATTTCCCAATTTTGTTATGGAATTTAATCATCTATTGAAGCCGGACGAACATATTCAACTCAAAAAAGGTGAATTGTTGAACACGGATCTGCGTATCTATGCTTTGATTCGCTTGGGCATTAACGACAACGAGAAAATAGCTCAATTCTTGGATTATTCCGTAAATACGATTTATACTTATAAGACTAAAATCAAAAACAAAGCGCTTTATTCTTCGGAAGAGTTTAAGAAAAGGGTAATGGAGATAAAATCAATTTAGAAGTTGTTCGGACAAATTGTGTCTTGTGTGCGATTGAATCTGTACTTTTTTTTGTTTTTCAAAAAATTCTCACTAATTTTGTTCGGTTTTAAACAATATTATCAAATTTTCGTAAAAAAACAGATATTATTTTTATATACATAGTTAATTAAGAAAGCGTTAGCTTATATTCTGTTCAAGAAATCTGGACAATTTCTACACCAACAGGAATAAGTAAGTAAACGCTCACGTTTGAATGCGTGGGTAAAACTTATTTGTTGGTGTGGGTCGTC
The DNA here is from genome assembly GCA_031259075.1 of Dysgonamonadaceae bacterium. Lineage (GTDB taxonomy): Bacteria > Bacteroidota > Bacteroidia > Bacteroidales > Azobacteroidaceae > Azobacteroides. Next base: position 12,323 of record JAIRLY010000197.1, read on the forward strand.
CAGAAAACCTCTTGAACAATAAAGTTACAGTCCCACGCTTCATTTTTTTAAACCGCTTCTCTTCGGGACTTAAGAAGCGAGTTAAGAACTAAAAGTTATGAGTTAAGAATGGACGCCGCCGTCTGTATCACTATCGTTTATTCCGGTCGAAGGTAAAGACAACTGTTCGAATCAAAAAATCATTTTTCTTATCGTTTAGTAAGAGCCGGTTGTCTTTACCGGAGACGGAAAATAAGAACTAAGAGTTAAGAACTAAGAACTAAGAGTTAGGAATGAAAAAGAGAAAATGGAGAATGGAGCAAAGCCCTGAAAGGGCGATAATCAGTAGCGATGGGTGTTGTCGGGTTGTATTGGGAAGAAAATATAGTCTTCTGTCCCTTCAGGGACAGCATGTTGGTAGAAAACAGGGTTTATTTTCACCGTCGCCCGTCCCGTCAGGGACGGAATGTGCAGAGCATCAACCGAATCATATTCTGTCCCTGACAGGACAGGGGAAGGCTGGAGAAGCCCGTATTTTCTACCGACATTTTGTCCCTACGGGACAGATGGTCTTTAAGAACTAAGAGTTAAGAACTAAAAGTTAAAAACTAAGAGTTAAGAATGGAAAATAGAGAACAGAGAAAGGAAGGCCGGAGGCCTTCAAGATGAATAACCCCCAATGAAGCGAAGCGATTGGGGGCAAACAAAAAACAATAACACATTCAACCCCGAAGCGGGTTGAACAAATAAAAGAGAACATAATTATAAATTACTAAATTTTTATTAAACATGAAACAAAAAATGATTTTTTTAGCGCTGATGCTCA
>JAIRLY010000323.1 GCA_031259075.1 Dysgonamonadaceae bacterium
AAATTTTGGATAATAAATAGTAAAACTGTAATTTTGTCAGACTGTTTGAATGGTCAAGCAACATAAAAAGTGAACGGGTATCACCGAAATGGGTGGGCGGGTATCACCGAAATCGGCAATAACATAACTTTTTGGGGGCAAAGATACGAATATATATTTAATTAGCAATGCCAAAAAAGAATTAACCTTATTTATGCCAAATTAACGGTGTCGTATTTTTTTACTTCCGAAATAAATCCGTTCCTTTGCGACAAGATCCAAAACATAACAAATAACATGCAGAAAGTAAAAAATACATGAGAGGAAGATTTTTAGACATATTCATAGAGACGGTTAAGAGGCTTGTTCGCGTATTTTCGGGCGTGCCGGTTTGTCCGAATCCGAATCGGAGAATCTTTTCAAACACATACAGCGATGCGGCGCTGTTGCAGGAGACAGCAAACGGAGACCCGCTTTCTCCGGTATGTCAAACACTCTTTCAATTGGGGAAAAACAACTTAGACAGGTTTGGAAACTTGCCAGTTGCTTCCGATACCGGCAAGTCCCCTGATGCAAATTTTGCATTTGCACACTAAAAACGGAAGCCGTCCGATATTTTCAGGTGAAAATGGTCCCGGTTTTTTAACTGTAAGTCCGGATGATGATGTTTCTTCTCGCAGAATTAGGGTCGCGATTTTCCGGGCGGTATTTATTGGACTTCGTACCGGCTGAAAATCAAAACAGTTGAAATTGAATTTTTTGAAGTCCTGTTTTAAAGAATTTACAACATTATGAAAAATAAAATAATATATAGTGTTTCCGTTTTGGCAGTTGCAGTATTGGCTGCAATCAATATGAGTATTACTACTCTGAATAATGATTTGTCGGATGTGTCGTTAAGTAATGTGGAAGCATTGGCTTATGAGTTGGACGAAGTGACAATTACATGCAGTGCTCCCAATCCGTATGGCGGGCAATGTTATGAAATGGATACCTCTTCGTGTGGGGGATCATGGTGTGGGTGTTATTTTACAGGCAGGCAGTCTGATTTTTGCTATTATGGATAACAAATTAGAGAAAGAGAGGGCACTGCCCTCTCTTTCGTTTAAACAATTGAATCGAACAGAAATGAAAATAAATTATATTGTTGCTGTCCTTTTGTGCTGTATGTCATGCGTACAGAGAACGTCGAGGGAACAAATCGTGTCTAATACGGACGGCCAGATTGATACGTCAAACTCTTACGGGATCAGGAACAGCATTATTCCGGTTGATTTCGACAAACCGGACGAAGTATCCATGCTTGATTATTTCAAGTCTGTCGAACTGATTCCTCTGGAAACCCACCCGGAAGCGTTGATCGGTCAACTGCGGAAAATTATTTATTATAAGGACAGATATTATACATTAGACAGGCAACAGTTTATTGTTCACGTTTTTGATGATGAGGGGAAGTTTGTTTTTAAGATAGACAAACGTGGTCAGGGTCCCGGCGAATATTCGATGCTGGATGACATTCATATAAATGGCTATACTGGCCATCTGGAGTTACTATGCCCAATGGGTTTTGTATATGATTATGACCTGTCGGGCGAATATGTCAAAACGACGTGGGTTACGAACGAACACTTGCGCGCCGTTCATGAAATTATTGCCATAGATGAAAATACTCTTGTGTTTTTCGCGCGGGCTGAGTCGAACAAGATATTCTATTATGATCTTGACAAGGAGAAAATACGTCATGAAGAATTTGAAGAGGATCGGGATATCGGCAGTTTCTCGTGTTATTACAGTTTTTACCAGTACAATGGCGAATGGTATTTTATTCGTCCGTACCACAACGTGGTATACAAGGTTGGTGGGGAAGGTCTTGAAGAATCGTATGCATGGGATTTCGGCAGTAAGTACAAATATGATCGTGACGGAAGACACGCCGGCTTTTCAAATGAATCGCGGAATAATCCGTACAAGCGTATAGATGAGGCCAACTCTAAATTCCCTGTCCGGATGTTTGCTTCGGGGCAGAACAACCGTTATGTGCTTGCTCAAATCATATTTAAAACGAACTTTGTAAATGCAATCTACGACAAGTCTGTCGGGCAATGCAAATACATTCCTCGATTCGCGGAGGGCGTGCAGTTTCGTCCGATAGTCGTAACCGACGAATACGTGCTGGGCTACTGCAATCCGGGCGAACTGGAAAACTACGTCACGGAAAGCATGCTGGACGAGAAAAACCGGAGGGTATTCAACGAACTGATTCATGCAGACGCGAATCCCGTCATACTCAAATACCTCTTCAAATGAAAACCGGTCGTGTCATTTTGATTCTTGCTGTGATCGGCTGTTTGTTAGTATTGAATATCCGTTTGATGCATGTCAACCGTCAAGAAAGAAAGGCAAGAGAACAGGATAAAATACTTGTGGAAACGCTGAACAGGGAATTAGGTAAGACAAGCAACCTTCTGGAATTTGAATATCTGTACAAAGCCTCCAAAGAGATGACGGTTTTCAGGTTACAGTATGAATTATATCCGCTTGCAAACAGCAAAGTTTATTTGGGGGCGGATAAAAGTAAAGTCTTCCCGATAGAAAATCTCATTGACCGTCCCAAACTGGTATTCGGTTCGTCGCAAAACAGTACATGAAAAACATGTGTTTTCCAAGCGCGTGAAATAAAAATCAAGCCCCCCTCTCTGTTTCGCTTACCGCCGTACTCTCACGTACAATTCAATCAGGGGAGGAACGTGTCTGTGCGCAAGATTATCCGGGCGCTCACAGGCGGGGAGCGTGATCCGGCTGCGCTCAGCCGGCTTTCACGGACGTACCGGAAACCGCCATAGAACACAG
>JAIRLY010000233.1 GCA_031259075.1 Dysgonamonadaceae bacterium
CGTTACCGACGAGCACGGGTTAAAACACACGGAAGGTACCGAACCGACAGAAAACCTCACGACATGGGTATTTGAGGAAGGCAGTTTCCGCCCTGCGGCCAAGCTGACGGAAGATAAAAACTACTCCATCATAACGGATTATCTTGGCACTCCTGTGCAAATGTATGACGAAAAAGGAGAAAAAATTTGGGAGACGGAGTTGGATATTTACGGCAAAGTTCGTACTTTTGCGGGGCGTTCTTTGAGTGATTGTCCGTTCCGCTATCAGGGTCAGTATGAGGACATTGAGACGGGATTGTACTATAACCGGTTTCGATACTACTCTCCGGAGGAGGGAATGTATTTGAGTAAGGATCCGATTGGGTTGGCGGGAAATAATCCGACTTTGTATGCATACGTATACGATTCTAACAAGGAAATTGACCCGTGGGGATTGAGTGGAGGAACATTAACTATATTTGCAGATACTCATGATTTTGTAGGCCATGCTTTTATAGGAGTTACAGAAAATGGGAATACAACTTATATAGGACAATGGCCTAAAAATGGTTTTAAATACTCTGAAATTCCAAGTATTTTAGTTTCAGATATTCCTGGAGAATTAAGTTATAATGATACTCAATATTTAGATAGTCCTCATTTACATTCTGTCTCTTTCGATATTGATGAAAATCAAATGGCTAATTTAAAACAATATATTCAAGATTTTGAAGCTGGGAATACACCAACAAAAGGATATAATTTACGAAATAGGCAATGTGCAAGTTTTGCTTATGGTGCTTCTCAAGCAGCAGGCATAAATGAGATGAAGTTGCCTTGGTATAAATGGGCTACTCCATCTTCATTAGCTGATAAAATAGACTCTTTAAACTGTAAATAAAATGTTCAGAATAATTATAATAATATTTTTTTTAATTACATCAATTTCAATTATGTTTTTATTTTCTAATCCCAAATTTCACATACAATCATTTACTGAAAGTGATGATTTTTTAATACTGAATGTCTATTCCAAATCTAAAAAGTGTGGCTTTATTAATATTAATAATGAAAATATCACCTATCAATATTCCTTAGGATTAAAAGGGAAAAAGGGAATAATAGATTTAAGAGAAGTAGTATTAGGTTATGATAAAGAAATACTTTTGATAAAAACAAAAGAAAACAAAAATATTATCTCTATTAAATGTAATCAAAGAGTATATGAAAAAACGAAGAGATATTTTGATAATAAATTGAAAATGAGAGAAGATGAAAGTTTTAAATCTAAAAGAGATATATTTTGGAGAGGTTAATATTTTTGAATTGAATTATACTGCTCCTCTGCTCGGCGTAGGCTCTGCCTGCGTCAGGCTAAAAGCGAAATTCCCGTTTCGCAAACGAAGAACTGTCCCTGTTATTTAGCACAAGGATATAAAACAAAGATGGACGGCTTTCCATCTTTATTTTTGTTCAATTCCATCGAAATACAACGATAACAGTATAAACATAATGATTCGGGTTGATTCAAAAGAAATCGGTAATATAATAGCGTCCAAATTAGAAAAACGCCATGAAAAAATTTGAACAGGCCGATACGATTGTAAATGAAGATTCGGGATATTCCGGAAATAGATTTTCATGGTTTTGTTTCTATCTGGGATTCACTTCGTTGAAAAAAATACTGTCGAATAGTTGTCCCTCAATTCGAAAGTTTTTTGTACTTTTGTCCCTGCAAAATAGTGGACGAGTTTATGAAAATCAGGAATATTACATTTCAGCACTATAAAAAATTCATTCGCAAAAAGGACTTTTCTTTTTGCAAAACGAATGGCGAAGTGAACGGTTTAACGCTGATTGTTGGCGACAACGGCACGGGGAAATCGTCGTTGTTACAGGCTATCGTGGCAATGATTGCTCCCTTGACGCGCGATCGGTTTAAGGCGTCCGATATTGACTGGAGCGGCTTTGAATACCGTTTCCTGCAAACCGGAAAGATGCCTTTGCAAATGAATGCTACTGTTGAGTTTGGAAACGAAGAAATTGACGAAACAATCTCGCTTGCAAAAAAACTGACTGAAAAGGGCATTAAATTAGGCATTCCCGGCAATAATAAAGAAGTCGTATTAACTTTTGACTATGAAACGGAAAAAACCAAAACAAAACATGCACGGAATTATTATCAATTTTCAGGTTATCAATACGCAAAAAAATTAACAACATACGAACCGGATAAATCAAAATTATTTGAAAATGTCGGTAATATTTACTGGTACACTGAACAGCGAAGTTCAAACAGCATTAACAATCCCTTTGATAAGGAAGAATTGCAGATTAATTCGATTCGCACTTTTTTAGCAAGCGCTTATAACTTTCACCTGGCCATTGAACAAAAGAAAATAAAACTTCAGCCCGGACAGTTTGATTACTACAGCCATCTTGCACGACTGTATCAAACTGTTTTCCCCGACAGGAAATTTTCCGGTTCCGTGCCGCGTTTTGATTTACTGGAAAAATCGGAAGCTCCGGATTTTTTTCTTCACGACGACAAAAACGAGTACGAATTATCGGAAATGTCGGCGGGAGAAAGGGCTATTTTCCCCATTCTAATGGATTTTGCACGGTATAATATCAATAATTCAATCATAATTATTGATGAGATAGAACTGCATTTACACGCTCCCCTGCAACAGGCATTTGTACGGGCTTTGCCGAAACTGGGCAAAAACAATCAGTTCATCCTGACCTCACATTCCGACAGCGTTGCGGTTATGTTTGATGAAAATGAAAACCAAATAATCAGATTAAAATAATGGCGGCTATTACAACCGTGTACTGTGAAGGGAAAAGAGGAAGTCACGACTTTGATATTCTCGACAGGATTATAGGAGATAAGGTTGCCATAAAACCGATTGGAGGGAAAAAGGGAGCAGGAGCCATTATTGAATTTATTGAAAAAGGAGGAGCTACCCGATCCGATTTTTATCTGTTTTTCAGAGACAGGGATTTTGATCGCCGTGTGCCCGAAAGGGAAGAATTGATTTTTGACGGTAAAAAAACGTATTTCAGTTATCGTACCACCATTGAAAATTACCTGTTTGATACCGGACTGTTTTTCAAATTTATTGAAGAAAAAAAATCAAAAGACAAGTATAAAATCTTCTCGGAAGATGACGTCAAACGGGTTTTTATTAAAGCAGCACGAAAAATAAAAGACTATCAGGCGATTCGTCACTCCTTGGGTAAAATGCGTTCGGGCGATGCAACTTTTAATACAACCTGGATAAGCGGTGGCAGTGGCGATTTGCCTGAGAATTTAAGTTTAGCCGATTGTAAAAAGAATGGCTGGAATTTAATTCAAAAAGCCCAAAAAATCGTTTCCGAATGGACAGAAGAAAAATACGATTCTATTTTAAATGAGTTTTTAACGTTATTCGATGAACAATTTCTTGCAGATTTAAAATTTCTGATCTATTTTCAGGGAAAAGATTTTGCACAGGCATTACAACTCATATTAAAAGATTTTCCAATAAGAGATTATTACCGGTTTTCAAAAGAGAATCTTGATTTCACAAAATTTAATGACTTGGGAGAATTGCAACAGATTGTAAATTCCCGAAGCCATAAGAAACCTTAAAAACTTTTTATACCTCGCTCGGCGTAATGTCCCGTTATACAGGTTGTTAAAGCGGAAATTTCGTTATGCAAATTTCCGGCGGTAATCCATCGTCATATTTATATCTAAAAAACATATTTAAATTGCCTGTATTTTATTTATTTCTATCTATCTTGCGGGAGAATTGAGCGCCCGTTTACTTTTCGTTCACTTTTTGACTGCCTTCCCCTCCCCTCCGTGCTGTTGCTGTACATGATGAATGGGAGAAACGAAGAAGAACGCTCAATCTGTTTTTGGTTAAATTACAACGTTTACTGAATTACAATATTTACCAATAGCAAACAGAAAAAAAGCATAGCCCATGTTATTAGCCAGTAAACACTACACGATGGTGGTGGGCGTTGACTGCCATTTCACCACCCTGCCGCCCTTTAACCCGATACATCCCTACATCGGCATTGTCTTCGACGCGGGCGATTACATCCCCTTCATCGGCAGCAGCACCTATATCAACAAGGTACCCCGCGGGGCTTCCGATTCGAGCGGGATACTAAGCATCCTCCGCCACATCCCCATCGCCACGGGGCCATTCGCCATGATGC
>JAIRLY010000388.1 GCA_031259075.1 Dysgonamonadaceae bacterium
ATCGGCAATTGGCGGACAAAGAGTATCAGTAACGACAACAATTTGACAGGCAAAAGCATGTATCAGATGAAAGATGTCGCAATGGCTCAAGATGCAGATTGCGGTTTGATGATTTGGGACGGCAAAAGTCGTGGAACAAAGTTCAATATCGAAAATATAACGAATCTCAATAAAAAAATGACAATCTTATGCCCCCAACCCTAATACTCGGCGACATTCATGGCTCCACTTTCTGGAAAACGGCAGTTGCGGAAAACCCCGACTGTCGTTACATCTTTCTGGGCGATTATCTTGACCCGTACAAGTTTATCGCACAAGACCAACTGTTGCAAAATCTGCAGGAAATTATTCAGTTCAAAAAAGACAATCCCGATAATGTAATCCTGCTGCTCGGCAACCACGATTTGCATTATTTCACTACCGATATTCTTCCATCTTCCCGCTTCGATTTCTTTCTTGCCGAAAAAGCCGCTATTGCCTTTCAAGACAATTTGCACCTGTTTCAGTATGCTTTTCAGGAAGACAATTACATTTTTACCCACGCAGGCATTGCCCACAAATGGTTTACCGACGATTTCAAAGGCGACATCAACAGTAATATTGCAGAACAGTTGAATAATCCTAAACCCGAACAAATAGAGACATTGTGTCGTTGCGGAGCTGCACGAGGCGGCCAGTGTGAAACGATTGGCGGCATATTTTGGGCTGATGTGAACGAATTATTCGAGCCTTTGCGAGGGTACACACAAGCTGCCGGACACAATCGCGTAAAAGATATTTACGAACATACAAACAATGGAGGGCGCATCATCTTTTGCGACTGCCTTTGGAACGAACATTATTTGAAAATCTTGACTTGATGCAACTTTTTTCACATTTTAAAAAGATTTATCACATTCAATTTTCACAAAATTTTCACCTGCGACATATTTTGTCGTAGTCGTGTTTTACCTTTGCATCAAAATTTATGAGGTAAACGATGAGAACAGCCACACAAAATTGCAGCGTCGAAAAAACGCCATCCCTGCTCCCGAAAGGATATTACGGCATCGGCATATTCAGGGGAAAAACCGTTGAAAATTTGGGAACGCTCTGGAGGTCGGCAAATTTGTTTCATGCAAGTTTTATTTTCACCATAGGAGGAAGATATAAAGAACAGGCAAGCGATACCTCTTTGGCTTTCAGGCATATTCCCCTGTACAACTATGTGACGTTTGAAAATTTTTATCAGCACATGCCTTACGACTGTCCGCTGGTTGGTATAGAAATAGACGAGAACAGCGAAGATATTCAAGTATTCAACCATCCCAAGCGATGTATTTATTTACTTGGGGCGGAAGACGGCGGGCTGCCAAAAGAGATAATGGCACAATGTCACAAATTAGTCCGGTTACCGGGCAGGTTTAGCCTTAACGTGGCAGTTGCCGGCTCGCTGGTAATGTACGACCGGATTATGAAATCTTATTATGGTAAAAATTTATAACATTGCCATATTTTGTCGTAGTCTTATCATATCTTTGTAGAAAATAAACAGTATTCGAGCTATGAGCGCATCAAAAAATACGCAGAAAAAGAAGAATGCCGGCCGGCAGGCCACAACACATAGCCCTAAAACGCTTTTAGCGCACATTGAGCATATCATAGAGTTGGCAGAAAAGTCGGAACTAACCGAGGCGTTTTACAAAAAGGCAAAAACGAGTATCAACTTCGTGGCTAAAAGCATGGGGCTAAACACAAACCAAGTTGTTATATTCTCTGTTTTTATGGAAAAAAGTGATGATCACCGTATCTACCTTCACGAACTTTCCAAATTCTTAGGTTGCCGGAATATAAAAGCCATCAGTATGATGAATGAAGTGGATGAGCTTGAAAAACGCCGTTTGATACGTTGCCGTATGGATGACGGCAAGAGATGTTACCGGGTGCCGCATGAGGTCGTGAATGCGGTAAAGCAAGGCGTAGCTTACGAACCGGAGAACAGCAAAAATTTGAATACGGAGCAGTTGTTTCAACGTATAGAACAACTGTTTGACGAAAAAGAGAATAAAGAAATATCTAACGAAGTTTTAGTAACGGAGTTGAAATCCCTCATTGAAGATAACAGCGCGCTGGCATTTTGCCGCCAGATAAAAGAATGGGACAGCATCTGCAGCGATAGTGATAGTTTTTTACTGTTATTGTTCTTCTGCCACCGGTTTGTCAATTTGGACGATGATTGCATTACGCCCGACGATTTTGAAGACTTGTATGAGTCAAAATGGGAGTTCAGAAGTATCAAATCGGGCATGCAAGACGGCAGTAACGAATTGCTTGAACAACACATTCTGGAATACAACAACGACAATGGATTGGTAGATAACGAACGCTACAGGATAGCTGCAAACGTCAAAGAAAAGTTGTTTTTGGAACTGGATATAAGAATCAAACAAAGTAAAAGTAAAAAAGGTGTTATTCAACACAACAACATAGCCGCCAAGGAATTATTCTACAATAAGCGTGAACAGGAACAAATTGCACAACTCTCCGCACTTTTGCAGGGAGATAATTTCGCGAATGTGCAAAAAAGACTTGAAGATAACGGCATGCGAAAAGGCTTTGCCTGCCTGTTTCATGGCGCCCCGGGAACAGGAAAAACAGAAACGGCATATCAAATAGCCCGCTCCACCAGCCGCGACATTATGATGGTGGATATTTCGGAAACAAAAAGCATGTGGTTTGGCGAAAGCGAAAAGAAAATCAAGGCGGTATTTGAACGTTACCGCGCTTTTGTAAAAACGCACAACACCACGCCCATCCTCCTTTTCAACGAGGCGGACGCCGTTATCGGAAAACGGAAAGAGGCCGGCAACAGTAGTATCCACCAAACGGAAAATACCATCCAAAACATCATCCTGCAAGAGATGGAGAACTTGGACGGCATCATGATTGCTACCACCAATCTCACACAAAATTTGGACAAGGCCTTTGAACGTCGCTTCTTGTACAAAATAGAGTTTGAAAAGCCGGGCGTGGAAGCCAAGAAAATGATTTGGCTAACCATGATTCCCGCGCTATCGGCGCAAGAAGCGGAAGAGCTGGCTACTGCCTATGATTTCAGCGGCGGACAAATCGAAAACATCGTTCGGAAACGCACGATAGATGGCATTTTGAACGGAACGGAGCCCACCATGGAGGCCATGCACAATTACTGTCGAGCCGAATCGCTGTACAGAAGAGAAGGAAGAAGAATAGGGTATAAGAGGTAAATATGAATGAAAAATTTTGCCGCTATAGATTTTGAAACCGCCAACGGGAACCGTTCGAGTGTTTGCAGCGTGGGCGTGGTAATTGTCCGCAATGGGCAAATAACAGAAACCATTTACCGGCTGATACGCCCCACACCCAACTATTATGCATGGTTTTGCACCGAAACACATGGCATGACATACTACGACACCATAAATGCCGCCGA
>JAIRLY010000423.1 GCA_031259075.1 Dysgonamonadaceae bacterium
GCAGGCGCTACAAGTGATACCCTCTTCATTGATAACCGGGCAAGTTATGGCATCACCGAAGCCGGAAAAGTTTATCAGTTTTATTGCGTGGTAGTTAGCGGTTCGCAGTATGGCATTAGCGGTACCGGTCGCGTTGTTTACGGCACCGGCGCTCGCCTTGCCAACGGCGGCTGGATAAAAGTTGCTCCTGCCAACTTGGGGGCAGTGCAAACTAAACCGTTGGCTGATCAGATTGCTTATGAACCTTCTGCTACAGAATCTGGCGTCAATGATAAGGCTTACGATTTTACGGTTTACGGTGATTGGTATGAATGGGGACGTAAAGCAGACGGTCATGAAAACCGTAAAGTACTTGCTACTAATACCGTTAGTACTTATTTAAATACAACAGGTGGTGTTGAAACTTCTAAACTGAATGATGCCGATGGACAAATTAAAAGTAGTGAAACTGCTCTTTACGGCAAATTTATTCAGCGTAATGCAGGCACTTTTGATTGGCGTCAATATCCTGAAACGACTGAAAATTCTGCTACTGCTCCTGCCCATGCTTGGACTTGGGGTGATCCTGTGAACGGTATTACCGATTTAGATCCCTGTCGGTCCGAATTAGGCGGTACTTGGCGCGTTCCTACTCAGGCAGAATGGGAACAAATTGCATCAAACAATACATGGGTTTGGCAAGGCGGCGGCGCAAACGGCACGTCGGGCTATTTGCTTAAGCCCGGTGGCGCAAACAAACCTACCGCTCTTTTCTTGCCCGCCGCAGGGCACCGTGCCCGTAATGGCGGTGCACAGAACAATGTCGGTTCCATCGGCAACTATTGGAGTAGCGCTGTTACGAGTACTAACTCGTACACCCTCTACTTTACAAGCGGGAGCGTTATTGCAGCGAATACGAGCAATCGCGCTCCCGGCTTAACGGTCCGTTGCGTTTCGGAATGATACGATTAATTAGAAATACAACTGCTCTGTAGATAGAGGACATAAAGAAGATAAACATCATGTCTATCTTCTTTTATCTTGTATCTATTTTTTATTTTCGGACAACTTCCAAGTTGCATTGAGATATTGAATCTACAGTTTAATCTTTTCTTCAATCTATTTGTCGTTTTTTCGAAAATTTTTACTACCTTTGCACCGCTTTTAAAAAATTCCGTGTGATGGGAGATTAGGAAGCATCTCTTAATTTTGAGTAACACAAATAATTAAAAAATGAAAACATTTCAAGTAGAAGGCTCTAAAAGAGACAGTGTCGGTAAAAAAGCTTCAAAGGCTTATCGTAAAGCATCGTTAGTACCGTGTGTATTATATGGAGGGGAAAATGTAATCCATTTCACAGTGACTAAAGAAAGCATCCGTAAATTAATTTATACCCCGGAAGTTCAACTTGTAGATTTGAATATCGAAGGGAAAATCTACAAAGCCATTGTAAAAGATTCGCAATATCATCCGGTTTCGGACGAATTGTTGCATGTGGATTTTCTTCAGATTTTCGAAGATAAGCCGGTAACCATTGAAATTCCGGTTGTTTTGGAAGGACTGGCTGAAGGGGTGAAAGCCGGAGGTAAACTTTCTTTGGAAATGAGAAAATTGAAAGCTAAAGGTTTTTACAAAAATTTTCCTGAAAAATTAATCATTAATGTCGAAAGTTTAGGTTTGGGAAAAACCATTCAAGTAGGTAATTTGGTTTTTGAGAATCTTGAATTATTGAATGCAAAAGACAATGTAGTAGTTGCCGTTAAACTGACCCGTGCAGCCCGCGGTGCTGCTTCGAAAGAAAATAAATGAAAGCAGGTTGATGTGAACTTTCTTTTCTTTCTTCTTTTTTACTTTTTCTTTCTTATGCAGTATTTGATTACAGGTTTGGGTAATATCGGAAGAGAATACGAAGATACCCGCCACAACATAGGATTTATGATATTGGACGCTTTAAGTAAAGCGTCCAATGTCGTTTTTGTAGATCAACGTTATGGCGCTACGGCAAAATTAAAATTGAAAAATAAACAACTTATTCTGCTTAAGCCTTCTACATATATGAATCTAAGTGGGAATGCTATTCGTTATTGGCTCCAAAAAGAAAATATTCCGATTGAGAATTTATTGGTGCTTGTAGACGATTTGGCTTTACCGTTCGGTTCTTTACGGTTAAAGCCCAAAGGAAGCGACGCTGGTCACAACGGATTAAAACATATTCAGGAAACACTGGGAACAACTCAATACAACCGGTTACGGTTTGGAATCGGGAATGATTTTCCGCAAGGATGCCAGATCAATTATGTATTAGCTCCTTTTACGAACGAAGAACAAAAATTGCTCCCGGAACGAATAGAAAAAGCAATAGAAATAATCAAAAGTTTTTGCTTGGCGGGGATAGAGATAACAATGAATCAATTCAATAATAAATGAGATGAATGAGGTACGAATAGATAAATGGATGTGGGCAACGCGCATCTTCAAGACGCGGACCATTGCTGTGGAAGTTTGTAAAAAAAATCGCGTGATGATGAACGATGTAGCTGTAAAACCCTCCCGAATGGTCAAAGTCGGAGATATTGTCCAAGTTCGAAAACCACCGGTCACTTATTCATTTAAAGTATTGAAATTGACGGTTAACCGCGTGGGAGCGAAATTCGTTCCCGATTATTTGGAAAATATTACGTCGCCCGAACAATACGAAATTCTTGAACTACAGAAGATAAATGGTTTTATCAATCGGGAACGCGGCACAGGCCGCCCTACCAAAAAAGACCGACGTGATTTAGACAACTTTTCCACGTCTGCTCTTGCTGATGATTTTGATTTTGACTTCGATTTTTAAACAGTTCGTTTAAGACGGAAGATAAATAAGATAAAAAAAGAACAAACCGGTAAATGTATCGTTTATTTCCGGACAATTCCTTACTTCAATAAATACAGCTCCGAGGAAGCAGTCCTTTGCAATGTAGCCAAATTAACGTCCTTTCCGATGCATATCCCTAATTGGTCGAACGCTAATTTAACCGCTTTGTATGCCAATATCGGATGGTTATTGTTTTTGCTTAGATGGCAAAGCCAAATATTTTTAAGACGAGAATCAAAATTAGCGGCTAAAAAATCTGCCGTTTCGCTGTTGCATAAATGGCCGCTGCCATTCATAATTCGTTCTTTCAGAAAGTCGGGATAATGTCCTTGAAGCAACATTTCCTTATCGTAATTGGCTTCGATAATTAAATGATTGGCAATCCGGATATAACTTCCTACGGTTTCATCGATATGGCCGACGTCTGTAGCTAACACAAAATTATGATGTTCATATTGAATTAAATATCCCACACAATCGTTAGCGTCGTGAGGAACGTTGAAAGCGGTTATGGAGAAGTCTTTGACTGTAACAGCTCTGTTTTTTTCAATGATTTTGCGGGAAGTATAAAGTTTCGCATCAACATAACGATTATTTTCAATTCCGGTATGAATCAATTGAGTGGTATAGATCGGAATACCTTGCGCTTCGCCCAATCCGCCTACCGACTTGATGTGATCTAAATGATCGTGAGTAATAAAAACAGCCATAATCTGTTCTATTTCAATTGCATTTTCTTTTAGTCTCTGTTTTATAGTACGAAAAGAAATACCTGCATCAAGAAGAATACCGTAATTACCTGTCCCTAAGTAATAACAATTTCCACTGCTTCCACTCGCTAAACTTAAAAATTGTAAGGCCATGAACACTGAAAAATATCAATAATTTAAAAATTAGGCAAAGATATAAAAATAACTTAGTTAATTATATTATATTTGCAAGCGAATAAATAAAAAACATGAAAATAGCATTAATCGGTTACGGCAAAATGGGTCGTGAAATAGAAAAGGTAGCCTTAGAAAGAGGGCATGAAATCGTATGTATTATAGATATTAATAATCAGGGTGATTTTGATTCTGCAGAATTTCTTTTTTCTACAGAGGCGGCTATTGAATTTACTTGTCCTGAAAATGCTTTTACCAACTATCAAAAATGTTTTGAAAGAAATATACCGGTAGTAGCAGGAACAACCGGTTGGTTGAAGCATTTGGATGATGTGAAAAAAGAATGTAAAGAAAATGATCAAACTTTTTTTTACGCTCCCAACTATAGTATAGGAGTGAATATTTTTTTTGCAGTCAACAAATATTTGGCTAAGATTATGAATGGCTTTCCGCAATACGATGTGCGAATGGGAGAAATTCATCACATTCACAAATTGGATTCGCCCAGTGGAACAGGAATTTCTTTAGCGGAAGGAATTTTGGAACATATCGACCGAAAAAAACAATGGAAAGAAGCAACAAAAGGGAAACCGGATGATTTGTTAATTCATTCCAAAAGAGAAAGCGAGATTTCGGGTATTCACGAAATCATCTATGAATCGGATGCCGATATGATTAGTATTAAACACGATGCGAAAAACCGAAGAGGTTTTGCTTTAGGCGTTGTTTTGGCAGTCGAATTTATAAAAGGTAAAACAGGTTTCCTGACAATGAATGATATGGTGAAATGGTGAAAATAAAAAATATAAAAAATAAAAATATTATGAGCGATACAATAAAAGAAAATTCTAAATCAACAGTTAAAGAACAAATTCTTTCGACAACAAAATCTCAATGGATTAAATTTGCAATTGTTTCTCTGTTGTACTTGTTATTTGTAATATGGGATCATAATTATTGGCTATTGATCGGAATCCTGTTTATTTTCGATATTTATATTTCCAAAATAATCCCGTGGGATGCTTGGAAACAATCTAAAAATAAAACACTGAAGAAAATAGCCGATTGGGCCGATGCAATTATTTTTGCTTTGGTAGCTGTTTACTTTATCAACATTTTTATTTTTCAGAACTATAAAATACCTACTTCTTCTCTGGAAAAAACATTGTTAGTTGGAGATTATCTATTCGTCAGCAAAGTAAATTATGGGCCAAGAGTACCGAATACACCTTTAGCGTTTCCTCTTACTCACCATACCTTGCCTGTCGTCAATACAAGGTCTTATTCCAATTGGCCCTATTGGGATTACAAACGATTAACGGGATTAGGCTCCATAAAAAGAGATGATATTGTAGTCTTTAATTTTCCGGCAGGAGATACGGTAGCGCTTAATCTTCAAGACAAAGATTATTATTATTTAGTAAATCAAGCAGGATGGAATCGGGTCAATTCCGATAAAAGAATATTCGGCGACATTGTTTATCGTCCGGTGGATCGGCGCGAAAATTATGTAAAACGCTGTATCGGAATGCCCGGCGATTCGCTGCAAATCATCGACAATATCGTGTATATTAATGGAACGGAGTTGCCCACCCCTAAAAAAGCGCAATTCAATTATTTTGTAGAAACATCGGGAAATCTTTTGTCGGAAAAACAATTCAGGAAATTAGGAGTCAGCAAAGATGATCAATTACTGTACAATAGAATTTCCGATGCACTTTCAGCTTTTGATTTTTTGGGAATAAAACCAAATGAAACAGGTAATTATAATCCGGTTTATAGAATACCCTTAACACAGGAAGCCTATACATTTCTGCAAAGAAGCGGTTGGGCAAGATCTATTCATATCGAACCGGAAGTTGTGGGTGGGCCAACCTACCCTTACGAATATAAAACCGGTTGGACGAGAGATAATTTCGGACCGCTTTGGATTCCTAAAAAAGGGGAAACCATCGTTTTGAATGATAAAAATATTGCATTGTATAAACGTTGCATTGTAAATTATGAAGGAAATACACTGCATTGGAATGGAGATAAAATTTTCATTAACAGTGTTCCTGCTAATAGCTATACGTTCAAATACGATTATTATTTCATGATGGGAGACAACCGTCATAATTCCTTAGATTCCCGCTGTTGGGGATTTGTGCCGGAAGATCACATTGTCGGTACGCCTCTGTTGGTTTGGATGTCTATTGATAAAGACAGAGGTTGGTTTGACGGTAAAATCCGTTGGAACAGAATCTTTACAAAAGTAAGCGCTCAATAAAGAACGGAGAACAAGTGAAATGAAAACGGTTCTTTTATCTACAGCTTATCTGGCGCCTGTGGAATATTACATGCAATTGAATAATGCCGAACGTGTAATCATCGAAAAAACGGATCATTATGTAAAGCAAACCTATCGCAATCGCTGTATAATTGCAACTACAAACGGCCTGCAAACATTGAGCATTCCGGTTGTAAAACCGGACTTTCACAAATGTTATACGAAAGATATGCGAATTGCCGATCACGGAAGTTGGAGACATTTACACTGGAATGCAATCGTATCGGCCTATAGTTCTACTCCGTTTTTTGAATATTATACAGACGATTTTCGTCCGTTTTATGAATACAAGTATAAGTTTTTGTTTGATTTCAACGAGCAGTTGAGGGAATTAATATGCCGTTTGTTAGATATTTACCCTGATATTTCCTATTCTTCGTGCTATGTGATAAACTCAAGAACCGGCGAGATGGATTTGCGGGAAGTCATACATCCTAAAAAAGAATCCCGTATTACGAACTTCAAGCCTTACTATCAAGTATTTGAGTCGAAATATGGATTTCAATCCAACTTGAGCATAATTGATTTGTTGTTTAATATGGGGCCGGAAACGATATTGTATTTGTGAATACAGCCGGCCTTTTTAGACAACAAACGAGGTTTATTTTCTCCGTCGCCAAGGTCTTCAAGAACTAAGAACTAAGAGTTAAGAACTAAGAAAGGAGAAAGGAAGGCCGAAACTTCAATTTGAATAATCTCCAATGAAACGAAGCGATTGGGGGCAAACGGAATACCGGCGGCGCTTTCAATCCGAAGCGGGTTGAACAATTAACAAAAAATGATTTTTTTAGCGCTGACACTCCGGATGTTGCTGCTTATTCGGCAATTGATAAATCGCAAGCGTTGACAGAAATGTCTAATTATTTTGAAGCAGCCCGCAAAACATTAATGTCTTTAGACATTTTGTAGGATTTTCCATCTGCACCTTTAGCTTCTACGATAATAAAATAGACGCCTGTGGGCACGAATTTGCCGTTTACCCGTCCATCCCATCCTTTAGCGGGATCATTCCACTGGTAAAGTAAATTTCCCCACCGGTTAAAAATAGAAGCTTTGAAACTGATCAGCGATTTGTAGGAAACCCTGTATTCGTCGTTCGAACCGATAGAACTTCCCGGACTGAATGCATTGGGTAATTTTAATCTTGAATCTTCGATATATATTCTGAATGTTTGCGAATTGTCGAAACAAGTCGATTGTGCATTAATAACTTCTAACTGAGCGATAAAATTTCCGGATTCTTCAAATTTATAAGTGATGGATTTACCTGTATATCTAATGATTATCGTAGAATCTTTAGTTTCAGGATTGATTTTTACTATTTTCCAAATATACATGGCAGCAACAGGATCGTTAGCATAAGCGTCGAAATGGATTTCAACCGGCGCCGGCGTCCGTATATCCGATTCTGCATTGTATTTTTCGTTTGTTCCGTCTTCTTGATAAGCAATAGCTAAACTGTGTACATCCAACGCAATTGCTTCATAAACGGGCGTTTCTTTCGTCTGCCCTAAGTCGAAATGTTCGGCATATTCGTCTCCTTTCAGCGTAAAAAAAGTAGTTTGAAATGGCGAATCTATTATGATTTCGGAAAGAGTTCCTTTTAACGACCTGTTTATTTCGACAGGCGCAAATGTTAAATCCTCTTGATTCCAATTCAAATTGTTATATAAAAGGTGATATATTCTTTGCAAAGTTATTCGAACGCCGGTAGCGGTGGCATATTCTAATGGTTGGGCTTCTACATCGGCAAGAAGTTTAAGAAATTCACATTTATCATTTTCTTCCTGATAGAAAAATGATGAAAAAACAGGAATATATTTACTGTAATCAATAATCCAGATATAAGAAGTCGAATTATGGATGGGTGATCCCACAAAGTATCCAAATCCATCGCTGATATCGGTGATGCTGGAGGTGTTTCCGGTTTGCCGACAGGGGATTGCTTCCGCTTCGTTGGCCTTTGTGTTGTATCTGTACCATTGATGCGTTTCCGAATCGGTGGAAGTATAAGAAATTTCCGCTTCCAATAATCCGTTCAATAAATAAACTTGAATCTTATAAGCAGCATTTTCTTCTGCCATCAAAGGCTGGCCTTTTCCTCCTCTCACAGTGTATTGTGAAAAGACCGAAATGAATAAAAATAAACAGGGAATAAGAACTATCACTTTTTTCATGCTTCAAAATTAAGAATTTTTTCTAACTTTGCGCTGGAATAAACACGCAAAGTTTAGAATTTATTATGATGTTACGAAGATTATTTATAATTTTTTTGCTTATAAATCTCCAATTATATAACGTAAAATCGGAAAAAGCATTTTATACGAAGTCAACTTTTTTTACTCAACAGGATAAAGACTATTTTCTGCACATGGTGGAACGGGGGCAAACGGTTTATTCGATTGCCAAGATGTATAATGTTTCTTTGGATGCGGTTTATGAATTAAATCCGGGAAGCGAGGGAGGAATCCAAGCAGGAAGTGAGTTGAAAATCCCTCAAGAATCCGGTTCTTACTTTTATCACACTATCCAATCGAAAGAAACATTGTATTCGGTTTCACGAATGTATCAAATGAAAGGCGAAGATATCCTTGATGTTAATCAGGGATTATCAATTGAAACATTTACTGTCGGTCGGGTCATCCGCATCCCAACCAATCGGGTGACTACTCCTATGGAAGGAACCAATGAAGAATGTAATAAGAAGATTACCAATGAATTGCTGAATGTATCGAGCAAGGTAAAAAACGATATAAAATCGGTTAAAACAGCTTTATTGATACCTTTCGGATTAAAAGAAGGGACTACCCCTCAAAATGCAGCGGGCAACCGTATGGTAGAATATTATGCAGGTTTTCTATTGGCTTTGAAAGATCTTAAAAAGAAAGGCATTTCAGTAGATTTACAAGTTTATGATATTGGTTCCGGAGTGGATTTATTGTCGACAATATTGAAAAAAACCTCTATGCAGGATGTGGATTTAATAATAGGAGGTTTGTCCGACAAACAGATTAAATTGATAGCAGCTTTTAGTAACGAAAAAGAAATTCCCTATGTAATTCCGTTTACTTCCAAAACCGACGAGCCTTTGAATTATTATACCGTTTATCAAATCAGTACGCCTCAATCCTATCTGTATTCAAAAGCGTCGGCTGCTTTTTGCAACAAATATAAAGACGCCAATATCATCTTTTATATTTCTGAATCTTCGAAAAGCAAAATGGATTTTATAAAGACTGTCCAAAAAGATTTGACGGTGAAAAAAATACCGTATAAAGTAGTTAAAGATGAGAATCTGTCTTCTGAAATTCAAAATGCTTTGAGTAGTACTAAAAATAATGTATTTGTTCCGTCCGACGATGCGCTTGAAACGCTTTTAAATCTGATAACTCCTTTAAAGAGCGTTCTGGAAACGATTCCGCAAACAGCTGTTTCTCTCTTTGGTTATCCGGCATGGCAAATATATGCAGCTAAATATTCCGCTGATTTTTTCCAGTTAAATGTCGCCTTTTATAGTATTTTCTATGCAAATCCTACTTCTTCGAAAGTGAAATCGTTCTATAATAATTACATTCAATGGTATTCCAGAGAAATGATCAATACTTTTCCGAAATATGGAATTCTTGGATACGATATGGGGATGTTTTTCATTCAATTGCTTGATAAATACGGCACTTCTTATGATGTAAACGTCAACAAACCGAATTATTCCAATGTGCAAACCGATTTTTATTTTGAAAGGGTAAACAACTGGGGCGGATTTATCAATACCAATATTTATCTAATAGAATTTAATTCGGATTTGGCGATTACTTCCAATCGTTATTAATAAAGAAAAAAATGAAGAGAATTTTTCTTGGGCTAATTTTATTATTCACTATTTTTGTTTCTTACTCTCAAAAAGATGAATTTCAGCCGGAATGGGCTTTTGGAGCAAATAGCGGACTTACTTTTTCAAAGATGCGTTTTTATCCGAGAATACCTCAAGACTTGCTAAGACAGGTAGAAGGCGGAATTACCGTGCGGTATATTTCGGAAAAGCATTTTGGAATTCAGTGTGAATTGAACTATTCTTTAAGAGGTTGGACGGAACGAACAGATACCATAGCTCATTTTAATAAATACGCTCGTTCTCTTGCTTATCTGGAATTACCTTTGATGACGCATCTCTATTTCGATTTAGGAAAAAAGGCACGGCTTGTTTTCAATGCCGGTCCGCAAGTCGGGTGCCATTTAAATGAAAAAATATTGAAAAAAGAGATTAATACTGTTTCCGATGAATATTCCGGATATTACGATCAGAATGTTCAACAAAAATTTGATTATGGAATTGGTGGTGGAATGGGATTTGAAATAAGAACCAACATCGGTAGTTTCATTCTGGAAGGACGTTATTATTTCGGTCTGTCCGATATCTTTAGTAGCAGTAAAGCCGATTATTTCCAAGCATCATCTCCTCAAATAATTGAAATCAAACTTACTTATTTGTATCATTAGACTCCATTTTCTATTAAAAAACTGCTATTTCCCGAATGAGGTAAGAAAAAAGGGTAAGCTTACTACATCGCGTCGCTACAACCAACTACCCTTGCTGTGATCAAACCCTGGGGGATTCGAAAGGAGCTGACCGTATAGGACTTACCCGAGTGCAAAAATACTACTTTTTTTTGAATTAAAAATTAAAAATTAAAAATTAAGAACTAAAAAGAGGATAAGATTTTGATTTTCAAATAAATATTTTTTAAGTTGAAAAAAAGAAACCCAATAATATTCAAAACTTATACAAAGACAAAGTAAAGATTTAGTTGATAAAAAAGTATAAATCTTATTGGATTGCCGATATGGATAAAGCAATTATTTTGAGGGAGAAAATAAGGGGAACCAAATAGATATGATTTTGCTTGTGGATTTTAGGATAATACAAAAAATTGGCTTATCTTTGGTGTTTATTAATTTAAATATATTTCTTAAATGAAAAAATTGATTTTATTATTGCTTCCGCTGTGCTTATTATTTGCTTGCAGCGAAAAGGAAAGCCATGTAACAATCTCCAAAAAAGATGCCAATGGCTATTCGTACGAAGAAGTAACCAATGATCCTTTCAAAGCGCGTATTTATACGTTGAAAAATGGATTGAAAGTTTATTTGTCTAAGAATCTGGATGAGCCGCGTATTCAAACCGTGATAGCCGTAAAGGCAGGTTCTAAAGATGAACCGCGTGATAATACCGGTTTGGCGCATTATCTGGAACACATGATGTTTAAAGGAACCAACCATTTCGGAACCTCTGACTGGGAAAAAGAACAAATTTTGCTGGATAGTATTCATTCGTTGTTCGAACTTCATAAAGAGGCCAAAACGGTGGATGCTAAAAAGGCTATTTATAAGCAAATTGATGTGATTTCAAATATGGCGGCACAATATGCTATTCCAAATGAATACGACAAAATAGCAGGAGCTATCGGCGCTTCCGGTACAAACGCTTTCACCAGTTATGATATGACTTGCTATGTGAATGAAATTCCATCGAATGAAATCGAACGGTTTATGAAATTGGAATACGACCGTTTTTCCAATCTCCAATTGAGGCTTTTCCATACCGAATTAGAAACGGTTTATGAAGAATTTAATATCTATCAGGATAGAGGAAATTCGGTTCTCTGGGCAAAAGTTTTTGAAGGATTATTCAAAAATCATCCTTACAAAACAGACGTTATCGGGTTGCCTGAACATTTGAAAAACCCATCAATGAACAGTGTTATGAAGTTCCAGAAAGAATACTATGTCCCGAATAATATAGCCGTTTGTATGACCGGTGATTTGGATTTTGAAAAAACCGTTCAGATTATAGATAAATATTTCGGACAAATGCAAGCCAATCCCAACTTGAAACATCCGGATCCGATCAAAGAATCGCCTATTACTTCACCGGCTTATTACGATGTCGCGACTCCCGATCAAGAACTGATAGCGGTAACTTATCGTACTGAAGGCGCTAAATCGGAAGAAATCGTCATGTTGGATTTAATTGCTTCTATTTTCTCCAATGGAAAGGCCGGTTTGATTGATTTGGATTTGATTCAAAAACAAAAAGTATTGAGCTTGATGACAGGTCTTGAAACGCTGAAAGATTACGGTTTATTTGTTTTCTACGGCCAACCTCGCGATGGACAAACGTTGGAAGATGTAGGTTCTCTGGTACAAGAAGAAATTAAAAAATTGAAAGCCGGTGATTTTGACAAAGATCTTCTGGAAGCAATCATCAATAATAAAAAACTGGAAATTATCGAAAGAACCGATAACAGATTTGCCGCATATAGTTTTATTGATGCTTTTATCGGTGAACGGGATTGGATAGATTATATATCTCATACGGATAAAATGGCCAAAATAACGAAAGCGGAAGTAGTCGCTTTTGCGAATAATTTTTTCAAAGATAATTATGTGACTGTTTATAAAAGAACGGGCGAAAATAAAAATAAGACGGTCGTAGAAAAACCGCATATCACGCCGGTAAAAGTCAACAGGGACAAAGCATCTTCGTTTGCAACCGATCTTTTGGCTATGAAGCCCGAACCTATTCAGCCTGTTTTTCTTGATTTCAACGAAGTGATCAAAAAGAAAAATATAAAGGACGGCATTGACTTTTATTATACTCCAAACACAACCAACAATATATATTCTTTGAATCAATATTGTAATATAAGTGAGGTGACGGATAAAAAATTGGCTTTGGCATTCCAATACCTGCCTTATTTAGGCACTTCGAAATATAGTCCGGAAGAATTGAAAAAAGAAATGTACAAATTAGCTATGTCTTTTGATCTGGAGTCCACTTCGGAGCGCTCTTATGTGAATGTATACGGTTTAAATGAAACAATGGATAAATCACTGGCTTTGGTACAAGAACTGTTGAATGATGCAGTCGTAAATCAGGAAGCCTACGATAATTTGGTAAACGATATATTGAAAGAACGTGCCAATCAGAAATTGAATAAAACGGTTATTTTAAATAGAGGTTTGCTTAATTACCTGAAATATGGACCAAAATCAGCTTTTACGGATATTATTTCGGAAGAAGAGTTACGGGCCATTAATCCTCAAGAATTGATAGATATTCTCAAACAATTTTCTGCTTACGAACATGGATTCTTTTATTACGGACCGGATTCGGAAGCAAGTGTTTTCGATTTATTGAAAGGCCTCAAAACGCCCGAACCGTTGAAACCGGTTCCTGTAAAGGTGCAATATCCCGAATTGCCGATGGATAAACCGGTCGTTTATTTTACTAATTACGATATGGTACAAACGGAAATTATATTTCTTGCTAAAGATGAAATATTCGATCCGGAGAACCTGCCTTATGTAGAAATGTTTAATTCTTACTACGGCGGCGGAATGAATTCCATTGTGTTTCAGGAAATACGAGAAGCCAGAGCATTGGCTTATTCGGCATACTCTTATGTTTCCAATCCTCGAAGAAAAGGAGAATCCAATTACATCGCAGCTTACGTAGGAACGCAGTCCGATAAAATGGTTAATGCGATGGATGCTTTCAGAGAATTATTGAAAAACATGCCCAGCTCGGAAAAAGCTTTTGAAATCAGTAAAGAAACGGTTTTGAATAATATGCGTTCCGAACGAATTACCAAATCGGGTATTTTTTGGACTTATATGTATCTGAAGGATTTGGGTATCGACTACGATTATCGTAAACCGGTGTATGAAACTATTCAAAAATTGACCTTGAACGACGTACAAAATTATTTTGACAACCATGTCAAACCGGCCAAGTATTCGGTCATATTAGTGGGAAAGAAAAGTAATATTGACTTTAATTATTTGAATAAAATTGCTCCGGTAAAGGAACTTTCTTTGAAAGAAGTCTTTGCGTATTGATATTTTCGGTGCAGGGTAACGGTTATTCGTTATCCTGCATCGAAAAACAGCCGGGAGCATTTTGAAATACACCCGCATAAATTAAGATGCGTTTGCATCGGCTAAAAAATATCTTTTTTTTGTTTTTCTAAAAAATTTCACTAATTTTGTGCGATTTTAAATATAAAATAACATTTTATCATAAAGAAACAGACAGTATTTTTTAAAATTACATATTAATTC